>DWXK01000062.1 GCA_019119205.1 Candidatus Mediterraneibacter intestinavium | reverse complement strand
TCGGAAAATTCGTGCTTTGATACCACATTATTTTGAGCAGGAGATTCCGGAAAGGCGGACCTCCTGAGACAAGTTCATAAGGAGGTTTTGCGTATGGAGAGACAGCTGCTCCAGTGGCATCCGGCATTCTGTGCGGGAGTCCAGATCGAACTGGCAGAAGCGGGAGCGGACCTGACATTTATCAGGGAGTACCAGCTGGGGAGGAAACCAAAACAGGTCGATCTTCTGGTCATCAAGAAAGAAGGGACGCAGAGGATACGAAAAAATATCGGAAGGATATTTCGCAGATACAATATCGTAGAGTACAAAAGTCCGAAGGATTCCCTGAGCGTGGACGATTTTTACAAGGTATACGGTTATGCCTGTTTTTATAAATCCGATGTAAAGACAGCAGAAAGCGTCGACATGGATGAACTGACGATCACGTTTGCCTGCCACAGATATCCGGCAAAACTCTTCCGGCATTTAAGAGAGAAGAGAAAGTTCCAGATCCGGAAAGTGGAAGAAGGGATCTACTACATCATTGGGGATTATCTTCCGATCCAGATCCTTCTGCTGAACCGGCTGCCTGAGGAAGAAAACCTTTGGCTGAGGAACCTGACGGACCATCTGTCGGGAGAAGAACAGGCAGAACGTCTTGTTAAAGAGTATTGGAATCATAAAGATAATACCTTGTATCAGGCAGTGATGGATATCATAATCCGTGCAAACAGGAAACAGTTTGAGGAGGCGAAAAATATGTGTGATGCGCTGAGAGAATTATTTGCAGAAGAATTGAAGGAGAATTATCAGGCGGGCGAGGATCAGGGGCGCCAGGAAGGGCGCAGTGAGTTGAGCCGTCTGATCCTGAAGCTGTCAGAACTGGGAAGGACGGATGAGATCATCAAGGTGGCAGAGAGTCCTGAGTATCAGGAAAAACTTATGAAGGAACTTGGGGTATAAAGCTCTGTACGTCAGACAATGCCCCGGCAAATCCTTATGCAAGCATAAATTTTCCGGGGCATTATCTGACGAGTGAACTGTGATCAACATATCCTCGGTAACTGGGTTCCGGTTAGTTTGGAGAGGATGCGGCGGCCGCCGATGGGAGTCCGAAGGAGGACTTTGCCGGGCACTTCTTCGGTGACGGTGCCGATCCGGGCGGCGTTTTCGCCTCCGGGGAGGGCGCGGACCGCTGTCAGGATATCCTGTGTGGCGGAAGGATCGCAGACCAGGAGCATCCTTCCTTCGCAGGCGCAGTAGAGGGGATCCAGTCCCAGCATATCGCATGCCGCTTCGACGGAAGGCTCAACAGGGATGTCATTTTCGGTCAGTTCGATGGAAAAGGGCATCCCTTCTGTAAATTCATTGAGGGTGGTCGCTATGCCTCCGCGGGTGGGATCCCGGAGGATGCGGATCAGGTCTTCGGACGCCCCTGCATCCAGGGCTGCTGCGGAGATGTGGTTCAGGCACTGACAGTCGGACTTAAGCGGGCTGTCGTCCCGGAGCAGACCGGAACGAGCCATCATGACCGCAGCGCCGTGACATCCCACGGTCCCGCTGACGAGCACATCATCTCCGGGGCGTATCCCGGTCCTGCCGGGCAGGCTGGCACGCTGGAATCCGATCCCTGATGTATTGATGTAGATCCCGTCCCCTTTTCCGGAGTCAACGACTTTGGTGTCTCCGGTGACGATCGTCACGCCTGCATTTTTCGCTTCCCTGGCGATCGAGGCAACGATCTGCCGGAAATCTGAAAAGAGGAATCCCTCTTCCAGGATAAAAGACAGGCTTAAGTATTTCGGGGTCCCTCCTGCCATGCACAGGTCGTTCACGGTGCCACAGACTGAGAGTTTGCCGATATCTCCTCCGGGAAAACTCCAGGGGGACACTACAAAACTGTCGGTGGAAAAGACCAGGCGTTCGTTCCCGTACAGGACAGCTCCGTCTCCCAGCTGGGCAAGGGAGGGATTGTCAAATGCCGGGAGCAGGATGGAGTCGATCAGTTCGGAGGTCTTCAGTCCGCCGCTCCCATAGTCCAGTGTGATTCTGTCATTCATTTTATACATGTCTCCTATTTCTGAGTATTTTCCAACTGTGCGGCTGTGAGCCGCTGCGTCTCTACTGTACGCCATACTGGAAAGCCGCAGCGCAGGCGCCTTCTCCGGATACCATGCAGGGTCCCACCGGATTCTCCGGGGAGCATACCTTTCGGAAAAGGGGGCAGCCGGAGGGCGGCAGGACGCCCCGGATGACCTGGGCACAGCGGCATCCGGGGATCTCTTTCTCTTCTGAGGGACAGAGAGAGAATTTTTTCAATGCATCCCAGGGCGCATATTCTTCCCGAAGGGCAAAGCCGCTTTCGGGGATCCGCCCAAGACCCCGCCAGTCTGAGGAGGCGGGGGAGAATACTCTGTCCATCAGTGCGAGTGCAGCCGGGTTCCCTTCCGGTTTTACCAGGCGGGTGTATTCGTTTTTCAGTTCAGGCTGTCTTTTGGCAAGCATCTGCATCAGGCTCAGGACAGAGTAAAGGAGATCCGCAGGCTCGAATCCTGCGACGACTCCCGGAAGGCTGTAATCCTCCGGAAGAAAAGAAAATGCGTCGGAGCCGGTGATCGCTGCCACATGTCCGGGACAGAGGAATCCGTCCACGGAGAAATCCTCTGCTTCGATCAGGGACCGCAGCGCGGGTTCTGTTTTTTTCAGGAGGCACAAGACTGAGAAATTCTTTAGTCCCAGCCGGGCTGCCTCGAGGATGCAGGCGGCGGTGCCCGGTGCTGTCGTCTCGAAGCCGACTCCCAGGAAGACGATCTCCAGCTCAGGATGCTCTTCTGCGAGCCGGATGGCATCCATGGGGGAGTAGACGGATTCGACTCTTCCTCCCAGTGCCCTGCGTGTCAGCAGGCTGTCCCCCTGTCGGGAACCGGGGACACGCAGGAGGTCTCCGTAGCTGGCGATCAGGATGCCGGGAGCCTGGGAAAGGTCCAGTATCATATCGATCACGTTTGCAGGGGTGACGCAGACCGGGCATCCGGGACCGGACAGGAGCCGGACAGATTCCGGAAGGACACTTTTCAGCCCGCTCCGGGCGATCGCCATGGTGTGGGTCCCGCAGACCTCCATCAGCCGGACCGGACCGGTGGTTCCGGAGAGCTCGCGGATCTTATTCAGGATGCTTTCCGTGTTTTTTGGGTTCTTAAACTGACGTTCACAGAGCATTTTTGATCTCCTCTAGCAATTCCAGGTTTTCCAGGGCTTCTTTCTCGGACATTTTTTCGATGGCAAACCCTGCGTGGACCATGACATAATCTCCGGGTTTTGCGTCCCGGATAAAGTCGATCCGGATATCCTGGAACAGTCCTCCTGCCTTACAGGAGGCAGTCTGTCCGTCTATTTTATCGATCTTCATTGGCATTGCTAAACACATGATTCATACTCCTTTTTTTCTGGGCGATGGCAAGCTGCCCCAGGCTGATCCCCTCGTCGTTTGTGGAGACCTGTCTGTGGGTGTACATATCAAATCCGTTCTTCTCCAGAAGTCCTGTGATCCCGCTCAGGAGGAAACGGTTCTGGAAGACGCCGCCGGACAGGACGACCGGTTTTCGTTCCGGGTTCAGGGCAAGACACTGGTCCAGAGCCATACAGCACAGTGTTGACATAAAGCGCAGCGCGATCTGCCCGGCATCTGTCCCCTGCTCCAGGTCATCCAGAATCCCGGTGACTACCGGTCTGGTATCAAAGATCCTGAGCCCGTCCCGGATGTAAAAGCGGACCGGGTAGGAGAGCTCTTCAAGTGAAACGGTGAGGGTATCTGAGGTTTCTTTCGGTGAGAGTGCCTCTACCAGCGCTGCCCCCTCGCCTTCATGATCTGCCTCTGCCCGGCCGAGTATCAGGGCGCACACCCCGTCGAAAAGACGCCCGATGCTGCTGGCGGAAGGGGCGGTGCCGGCAGAGAGAAGGATCTCTAAAGACCGGCATTTCTCCTCGGAAAGAGGAACGCGGGCTGTCCTGGTGCTGCCGGCTGCGTCCAGGACAAGGGAGAGCGCGATACGCCCAATCTCCCGGACCGCCTTGTCTCCGCCAGGGAGGAGAACAGGGCGGATGCTTCCTTTTCGGGAAAATCCGTTCAGGTCCCCTTCCAGGAATTCACCGCCCCAGATCGTACCGTCCGTCCCCAGTCCGGTCCCGTCCCAGACGATCCCGAAGCAGGGACAGTCCAGACGATTATCCGCCATGCAGGAAGCCATATGTGCCCAGTGATGCTGTACCTTCAACAGAGGAAGGGCGTCTTTGCGCGAGGCGTCTGAGGCTTCCAGCGAGGAGAGATAGTCCGGGTGGAGATCGCAGACATACAGCGATGGCTTCAGCCGGAAGAGGCGGCGGTAAGTTTCGAGCGCGCCGCGGTAATGAGCCAGAGTTTCCGCGTTTTTCAGGTCCCCGATGTAGGGGCTCAGGAAGACGCGGGAACCTTTGCCGAGGGCGAAGGAAGCTTTCTGCTCTGCGCCGAAGGCGAAGATCCCGTCCGCCTCCGCGGGTTTTTCTCCTTTCAGGGTGACAGGGCGGGGAACATATCCCCGGCTCCTGCGGTAAAAATATGCATGTCCCTTCCACTCTGCGATCAGAGAATCATCACATCGGTTCTGGATACGCCGGTCGTGCAGGAGGAAGCCGTCCGCGGTGTGAGCCAGGGCGCGGAGTGCTTCTTCGTTTTCCGTGATCACAGGGCATCCGGGGACGTTTCCGCTTGTCATGACAACCGCATCCGGTCCGCCGTATGTCCCGTCCAGAAGGAGCATGTGGAGCGGCGTGTAGGGCAGCATGATGCCAAGGCGGGCGCTGAAACTCAGTTCCGGGAAACTCTTCCGGTCCTTCTTGGAGAGGAGGACAATGGGATGCGCCGGGCTTGTCAGGAGCGCCTCTTCGGAAGCGCTGAGTCGGCAGATGCGCCGTACTGTTTCCAGTGAGCGGCACATGACGGCGAGCGGCTTTTCCGCCCGGTGCTTGCGCTCACGGAGCCGTTTCACCGCAGCGGGATCCTCAGCATTGCAGGCGAGATGGATGCCGCCGATCCCTTTTACGGCGAGGATGCCCCCATTTTTCAGGAGTTCCTGGGAAAGACGGAAAGCATTTTCTCCGTAAAGGTCATTGTGGTCGTGGGCAGTGCCGCAGTGGTTTTCTGCTGCCGGATCCGGCACAAAGAATACCTGGGGACCGCACACCGGGCAGCAGTCCGGCTGGGCGTGATAGCGCCGGTCGCGGATATCATGATATTCTTTATTGCAGTCGCCGCACATCTCGAACTCGTTCATCACTGTGCGGTCCCGGTCGTAGGGAAGGGACTCGATGATGGTGTAGCGGGGACCGCAGTTTGTACAGTTGATAAACGGATAGCGGTATCTGCGGTCTGAAGGGGAGGCAAGTTCCCGGGCGCATTCGGGACATATGGCGATATCCGGGGAGATGAGAGTGGAGCCGGGATCGATCTGGCTCTCACGGATCGTGAACTCAGAAAAGCGACCTGAATGCTCATTCAGATCAACTTTGAACTGACTGTTCGAAGCACCTTCCGGGTGCCTGTCCGGATCCTCTTCGAGTTTTCCATCCGGGCAAGGCTCCGGAATCATCTCTACATCCTCGATCATCGCCATGGGCGGAGGGGAAGTCTGAAGTTCGCGGGCGAACCGGTCCAGCAAAGCGGGAGTCCCTTCCAGGCAGCCCTCCAGCCCGGAGGAGGTGTTGCGTACCCATCCCAGTATATGGTGCTGCTCAGCCAGACGGTGAAGGAAGGGACGGAACCCCACGCCCTGGACGATCCCTTCTATATAGATATGGACGCGGGAAATATCGTCATGAATGCTGACTCGGGAAAGAGCGCTGTTCTGCCGGATGGCAGAACCCTGCCCTTTTCCATGCTCTGTGCTCCTGCTGTTCATGACCGGCTATTTCCTGCCTTCTCTGTGATGAAATCAGCCAGATCCCGGATCCCGTCTCCGCTGCGGCTGCTCACCCGGAAGAGAGGCGCGTCGGGATTGACGGTGCCGTAGTTGCTGCATACACGCTGCTCGTCAAAGTCAAAATAGGGGAGCATGTCATATTTGTTCAGGACAAGACAGTCCGTATCCGTGAACATCAGAGGATATTTCTCCACTTTATCATCGCCCTCAGGGATGCTTAAGAGGGTGATGCGAAGTGATTCTCCGATCCGGAATTCGGCAGGGCATACGAGGTTCCCGATATTTTCCACAAAGATAAGATCCAGATCATCCAGGGGAAGGCTGGGAAGGATATGCTGGATGCTCATCGCCTCGATATGGCAGGCGCCGTCAGTGTTGAGCTGGACTGTCGGGATCCCCAGCCCTGCGATGCGCTCGGCGTCCACCTGTCCGGCGATATCCCCTTCGATGACCCCGATGCGGAAGCGGTCCTTCAGCGCGCCGATCAGAGAGGTGATCAGGCTGGTCTTCCCGGCGCCCGGGCTCCCCATCACATTGATCATACATATATCATGGGAAGCGAGGCCGGCTTTTACCTCCTCGCTCACATCTTCATTCCAGTCCATGATCTGGTGCAGTACTTTTATTTCCATTGATGTCTACCTCCATGCTCTTGATATAGAATTCTTTTCCGGACCGGATCTTAAGGTTCAGTCCGCCGCAGTGCGGACAGGCCAGATGCCTCGGGGTGATCTCTCCCTCCTGACCGCAGTCGCGGCAGGATACTTTTACAGGGAGAAATTCAGCTTCCAGACGCACACCCTCTGCGATAGTGCCTTCGGAGAGCATATCCAGATAAATCTGGATGCAGTCCGGCACGATCCCGCGCAGTTCCCCGATGCAGACCCGGATCGTCCGGATCCGGGAGGCGTTCTGGGATCTGGCTTCCTGGATGCAGTGGTCCAGTAAATGTTCTGTGATAGTCAGTTCGTGCATAATATCTCCTTTTCGGCGGGAAACACTGTTCGAAATAACGGGAGAACATATTTTCCAACATTCTATATTTTAGCACATTTTACTAAAAAGAAAACAGAAAAATGAGGTTTAACTATTGTAAAATCTTTAAATCAGGATTATCTTATTATTGTGTGGTTTTTTTAACAAAGCACGAGATTTTATGAAGAGAGGAAGGGCGGATTTATGACAATGATACCATTTCTTATCGTCATCCCGGCGGTGATGGCGCTGATCTTTCCCTTTGTCAGAGACCAGAGGACAAGAGGGATCATCGTGTATGCCGGTGCCGGAGTCATTATGCTCACAACAGTCGTATTTATTGCCCGCTGGATCGTGGGAGGCGCTCAGGTCCTGATGCTCTATCCTGAGACGGAACTGGTGGATCACCTGATGTCTGTCGGGGATATCGTTCTGATGTGCCTTATCATCTACATGGGCGTGAAGTACAGGAGGATCGTGCCGATCCTGCTTTCCGTGGCGCAGACAGGACTTCTGCTGTACACGGAGTTTACGACAGATCTGACCGAAGGACCGCATATGATGGTGGACTGGTTTACAGTTCTGATGTTTCTCATCATCGCGTTCATCGGAGGCTTTATCAGTATCTATACAGTGGGATATATGAAAGGCTACCATGCGCATCATAAAGATGTGCAGGACAGACAGCCATTCTTTTTTTCCATGCTGTTTTTGTTCCTGGCGGCGATGTTCGGGCTTGTGCTCTCCCAGAACATGATCTGGATGTATTTCTTCTGGGAGATCACCAGTGTGATCTCATTTTTGATGATCGGATATACCCGCTCGGAAGAGGCGGTCAACAACAGCTTCTGCGCTCTGTGGATGAACCTTCTCGGAGGGCTTGGCTTTGCCGTAGCGATCGCCTGGATGGCGAAAGTGAACGGCACGGTCCAGCTGCTCGAAGTTGTGAGCGCAGGCGGGCTTCTGCCGCTGATCTGCCTTGCTCTCGCCGGGCTGACAAAATCGGCTCAGCTTCCGTTTTCGACCTGGCTTCTCGGCGCCATGGTAGCGCCGACACCGTCCAGTGCCCTGCTCCACAGCGCGACGATGGTGAAGGCCGGCGTATACCTGCTGCTGCGGATCTCTCCGGCATTCCAGGGAAACCTGGTTGGGATCCTGGTATCCAGTATCGGGGGATTTACTTTTATCATGGCAAGTATGATGGCGATCGCCCAGAACGACGGGAAGAAAGTCCTGGCGTTCTCCACGATATCGAACCTGGGACTGATCGTGGGCTGCGCCGGGATCGGAGCGGAGGAGACAGTCTGGGCGGCAGTCTTCCTGATGATCTTCCACTCGGTCAGCAAGTCCATGCTGTTCCAGTCTGTGGGAGCCACGGAGAACACGCTGGGCTCCCGTGACATAGAGGACATGCACGGACTGATCATCCGGGTGCCGAAACTGGCGTACATAATGGGGATCGGAATCGCGGGGATGTACCTTGCACCGTTCGGTATGCTGATCTCAAAATGGGTGGCGCTGAAGGCATTCGTGGATTCCGGAAACTTTATCCTTGTCCTCTGTATCGCATACGGAAGTGCCTCCACTATGTTCTACTGGACAAAGTGGCTGGCGAAACTGCTCTGCTTCCATATCCCGAGGGAGAAGGTGAAAGACGTGACCAGAAAAGATGAATATGTATCCATGATCTTCCATGCGGTGACCATGATACTTCTCTGCCTGCTCCTGCCTCTGGTCGCTGTATATGTGGTGAACCCGATCGTGCAGGAACTGTTCGGAAACGCGAAGGACGTGATCTCGATGAGCGTACTGACGACCATGGCGATCATGCTTGTCTCGATCTTTATCGTGCCTGCAGTCATGTTCTTTATCAGCAGGAAGTCGCACAGGGAACTTGTTCCGATCTATATGAACGGGATCAACGAGGGGGACAACCGCTTCTTTACGAACAGTTTCGGAGACAAAGAACACCTTTATCTGAGCAACTGGTATCTGCGGTTTGAGTTCGGAAGACGGCACTTAAGGATCCCGTCGATCATCATCGCGGCGGCGGCTCTTGTGCTCGGATTCTGTGTCGTGATCGGAGGTGCTATATGAAAACAGTGATTTTTGTCCTTGCTTATCTGATATTTGCACCTTTCCTCGGCGGACTGCTGGACGGGATCGACAGGATCATCAGCGCCAGGATGCAGCGCAGGAAAGGGCCCAGCCTGCTGCAGCCGTTTTACGACCTTGGAAAACTGTTTTCCAAAGAGATGATCGCGGTCAATAATGTACAGCTCCTGTTGAACTTAAGTTATCTGGTGATCCTGATGATCGCAGGTTCCATGCTGTTTGCCGGCGCGGATCTTCTGATGGTGCTGTTCATCCTGAGCACGGCGGACATGTTCCTGATCCTGGCGGCTTCCAGTGATTCCTCGCCTTATGCGAATATGGGGGCCAGCAGGGAGATGCTGCAGATGATGGCGTATGAGCCGCTGACGCTCCTTGTGGCAGTAGGATTTTACCTTACCACAGGTTCGTTCCAGGTGTCGGATTTTATCACACAGCAGTACAGTGCGGTGATCTGGATGCCGGGGCTTCTGGCGGGATTTATGTTCACAACGGCGATCAAGCTGAGAAAATCGCCCTTTGACCTGTCCACGAGCCATCATGCACATCAGGAGATGGTCAAGGGGATCACGACGGAGATGTCTGGAACGACCCTGGCGATCATGAACATTGCGGAATATTATGAGATGATCCTGCTCCTGGGGATCTTCTTCCTGTTCTTTGTCAACAGTACATGGTGGAGCTGGATCGTTGCGCTGGCGCTCTGCGTGGTGATCTTTTTCATGGAGACGCTGTGGGATAATGTGAGCGCCCGTGTGAAATGGAAGACGCTGCTCTACAGCTGCTGGGTCGTGACTTTGGTAGCGGGAGGCGTGAACATACTGATTCTGATGTTGGTCAAGTAAGCTGGAGGAAGGTCTGTTATGAATAAAGTATCTAAATCACCGTGGCTGCTCCATTATGATGCGAGCAGCTGCAATGGATGTGACATTGAAGTGCTGGACTGCCTGACGCCGAAGTATGACGTTGAGCGGTTCGGGATCATCAATACCGGAGATCCGTTTCAGGCGGATATCCTGCTGATCACCGGCGGGGTCAACAGCCAGACGGAGAGCGTGGTAAAACAGCTCTACAGCCAGATGCCGGAGCCGAAGGTCGTAGTCGCTGTCGGGATCTGCGCCTGTACGGGAGGGGTTTTCAAAGAATGTTACAATATAAAAGGCGGGATCGATACGGTGATCCCGGTGGACGTCTATGTCCCGGGATGCGCGGCGCGCCCCGAATCCATTATAGACGGAGTCGTCAAGGCGCTGAAAGTGTTGGATGAGAAACAGGCGGCAATGGATAAGAACGGGAGGTGACAGAGATGGATGGCAAGAATGAGATAAGGAAGATCTCGCTGGCGGCATTTTTCCCGGCAGTGGTGGCGATGAGAGCGGAAAACTGGAGACTGGTCCAGATCTGTGCCGTTACCGTGGATGATGGATATGAGATGAGTTATTCGTTCAGCAAGGGATACGATATGGTCACTCTCCGCCTGGATGTGGAGGAGAATGAAGAGATCGCGAGCATCACCCATATCTATCCGTGCGCGTTCCTTCAGGAGAATGAGGCGGAACAGCTTTTCGGGGTAAAGATCGGGCATATCGATCCGGATTACCGTGATAAACTGTACCGGATCGATGAGGAAGCACCGTTTAAGAAAAAGGAGTAGGAGATCATGGCAAAGAGAAGTATTGTACCATTCGGTCCTCAGCATCCTGTACTGCCCGAGCCGGTCCATCTGGACCTGGTGCTGGAGGATGAGACTGTGGTGGGCGCGATCCCGAGTATCGGATATGTCCACAGAGGACTTGAGAAACTGGTTGAGAAAAGAGACTTTAAACAGTATTCATATATCGCGGAGCGGATCTGCGGGATCTGCAGCTGCGGTCACGGACTTGGCTACTGCATGGCGGTGGAGGAGATCATGGGGATCGAGGTGCCGGAGCGGGCGGAGTATCTCCGGACGATCTGGGTCGAGATGAGCCGTATCCACAGCCATCTGCTCTGGCTGGGGCTTCTGGCAGATGCTATGGGATTCGAGAGTCTTTTCATGGAGAGCTGGAGGCTGAGGGAGAAGATCCTGGATATGTTTGATGAAACGACCGGAGGAAGGATCATCCACTCCGTCAATCAGGTGGGCGGTGTGCAGAAGGATATGGACAGCATCATGCTCAAAGATATCCTTCGCGCTGTAGATGACATTGAGAGTGAACTCAAACCTGTCATTGATACCTTCCTTCAGGATTATACGGTGCAGAGCCGTCTGAAAGGCGCCGGCATCCTGAGCCGGGAAGACGCCATCGGCATGGGTGCGGTGGGACCGATGCTGCGCGCCAGCGGCGAGCCTTATGACGTACGGATGCTCGGTTACGGGGCATATAAGTATCTGTCTGTGGAGCCGATCATTTCCACAGACTGTGATTCCTATGCGAGATGCGAGGTGCGCTTAAAAGAACTTCTTCAGTCCTTTGACCTGATCCGCGAGGCGATCGGGAAACTTCCGGGCGGACCGATCAGTGTTCCTGTGAAGGGAAATCCTGCCGGGGAGTATTTTGTCCGGATCGAGCAGCCCAGAGGAGAGGCGATATACTATGTCAAAGGAAACGGGACGAAGTATCTGGATCGCTTCCGGCTGCGTACTCCGACGACCAGCAACATCCCGCCTATGGTGGAGATGCTTAAAGGATGCCAGCTGGCGGATGTGCCGATCCTGATCCTGACTATAGACCCGTGTGTGAGCTGTACGGAACGATAGGCAGTGGAGGAATGATGGAATGGAGAAAACAAGATTTTTTACATTTACAAGAAGGATCATAGGCAATCTTTTCCGGAAACCGGCTACAGTCGGGTATCCTTATGAGCCTGCCGAATATCCGGAACGGATGCGCGGACATGTTGAGATAAAAATAGAAGACTGCATTACCTGCGGTCTGTGCGCGCGTTCCTGCCCGTCACAGGCGATCCAGGTGGACAGGAAAGCCGGGACATGGACTATCAGCCGGTTTGACTGTGTCCAGTGCGGATGCTGTGTGCTTGGGTGCCCGAAGAAATGTCTTTTTATGGAAAAAGGATATACTGAGCCGGATGCGGTCAAGAAGACTGACACTTACACAAAACCCCATGATGAGGAAAAGGAAGGAAAACGGGGAGAAGAGAAGCCGGTCTTAGACGTGGAAAAATGCA
Organism: Candidatus Mediterraneibacter intestinavium; assembly: GCA_019119205.1. Taxonomy (GTDB): domain Bacteria; phylum Bacillota; class Clostridia; order Lachnospirales; family Lachnospiraceae; genus Mediterraneibacter; species Mediterraneibacter intestinavium. Next base: position 95,441 of record DWXK01000062.1, on the reverse strand, counting down.
TGTATTGCTCGCTCTGCGCGAAGAAATGTCCGCAGGGGGCGCTTACCGTGAACCGGAAAGAACTGGTCTGGGAGGTAGACAAAGAAAAGTGCATCGGCTGCATGGTCTGCGCGCTGGCATGTCCGAAGAAAGCGATCCATATGGAAAAAGGATAGGAAAAGAATACAGGAAAGAACAAAGAGGACGGGAGCCGGAAGATGGATTCCCGTCCTTTTTGTGCAACGGCGCTGAGCCCGGAGTAGGTAAAAATCTTGAAAACGTGATAAAAAGGCTGTATAAAAATCTTGAAAACGTGATAACTTTTTGGTTTCCAAGGGTAAAGTGACGAGCCGGCATAATATCTCTCCAATAGAAGTGAAGTCGGGAAGTAATTATACTATCAGTTCTCTTAACAAGTCCCGCAGAAAATACAAGGAGCAGATGCATACCGCGTATGTGATCCACAAAAATGACTTGAGGACGGAGGATGAGATTGTTTATCTTCCTGCATATATGGTCCCATACCTGTAAATAAATGGTTGGGTGTGACCTGAAAAAGTAAATGTATCCAATCTCTGCCAGACAGGGGAAAAGATTGACTTTGCGTGCCGGATGCGCTATTGTATTATCCAGATAATACAATGGGAGGGCGAAACAGATGACCACGCTCTGCGTTATCGACGAGATCCTCCGGGGGACGAATACCGGGGAGCGGATACGCGCCTCCCGTGCGATCCTGGAATACCTGGCGGGGAAGAACTGCATTCCTCTGATTGCATCCCATGACAAGGAACTGACCGTACTGCTGGAGAAGCTGTATGACAACTACTATTTCAGCGAGGAGATGGGAGAGGATGACATTTCCTTCAGCTATAAGATCATGAGAGGACCGGCGACGTCGCAGAATGCGGTGAAGCTGCTGAAACTCGCAGGATTTCCAGAGGAGATATTGGAAAAGTGCGAAGAGACAGATGAAACACTGGAAAAATCCATGATTTCCTGCTAAAATGGGGAACGTAAAAGCGAGTGCGCTCGGAAATTGCTGAGATTTCCGCGGTACCCATACAGGAAAGGAGACACGACGATGCCAAAATTAAACGAGAACTATCAGAACTTAGAAGAGAGCTACCTGTTTGCGGAGATCGCAAGGCGGGTTAAGGTATATGAGGAATCCCATCCGGACAACAAGATCATCCGGCTCGGGATCGGAGATGTTACAAAGCCGCTGACAAAGAAAGTGATCGCTGCCCTTCACGAGGCTGTGGATGAGCAGGCGGTGCCGGAGACGTTCAAGGGGTACGGCCCGGAGAAGGGATATGATTTCCTCAGGAACGCGATCTCTGATTATTATAGAAGAAACGGCGCGGAGGTGGACCCGGATACGGTCTTCATCTCTGACGGCGCGAAGAGCGACACGGGAAATATCACGGACCTGTTTGCAAAGGATAATGTAGTGTTGGTGCCGGATCCGGTGTATCCGGTCTATGTGGACACGAATATGATGGACGGAAGAAAGATCGTCTACATGAACGGGACGGCGGAGAACAACTTCCTGCCTATGCCGGACGATTCCGTAAAGGCGGACATGATCTACCTGTGTTCCCCGAACAACCCGACGGGGGCGTGCTATAACAAAGAGCAGTTAAAAGTGTGGGTTGACTATGCGCTGAAGAACGACGCGGTCATCATGTTTGACGCGGCTTACGAGGCGTTCGTATCCGATCCGGGGCTTCCGAGGAGCATCTATGAGATCGAGGGCGCGAAGAAGTGCGCGATCGAGTTCTGCTCCCTCTCCAAGACGGCAGGATTTACGGGAACACGCTGCTCCTACACTGTGATCCCGAAGGAACTGGTATTCACAGCTTCCAACGGGAAAGAGATGTCCTTAAACGAGATGTGGAACAGAAGACACTCCACCAAGTTCAACGGGACGCCCTATATCGTCCAGCGCGCGGCTGCGGCTGTGTTCACGGAAGAGGGGATGGCGGAATGCATGGAGAATATCAACTACTACAGAGAGAACGCGAAGATCATCGCGGACGTCCTGAAGAAAAAGGATATTCCGTTTACGGGCGGAGTAAATTCACCGTATATCTGGTTCCAGTGCCCGAACGGAATGGAGTCCTGGGAGTTCTTTGACTACCTTCTGACCCATGCGGAAGTGGTGGGGACGCCGGGAGCGGGATTCGGCGAGAATGGGAAATATTTCTTCCGCCTGACCGCGTTCGGACAGCATGAGAGCACGAAAGAAGCTATGCGGAGATTTGACGGACTGTTTTAAAAAATGAATATCCAGACTGTAAATACCTGTTTTGCGATTTTTGCAGAACAGGTATTTTTTACCATTATTTTACAATCACGATCCCCGGAACGGGGGGTCTTTTTTTGTAAAAATGCAGTTGAAATGGAACCAGGAGAATGTTTGTGTAGAAAAACTACATAAAAAATGCACAAAAATGTACAATTCCAAATCTTTAAACGCAGATAAAAATATACAAAAAGCATAAAAATAAAGGCTTGTTTTCAAATTAACTTAAAATTAATCATAGCGTGGCGGTAATATTAACAATTCGTTTGTAGAATTCCTATTGCTGGCGAAAAAAGCCGGCGCGGTGTGAAAAAAGTAAAATTTTCTGCGCAATCTCAAAAGTGAAGGAGAGAATAGAATGTCTGAATTGCTTCTGAAAAATGTTTGTAAGATGTATGACAAGAAACAGTATGCGGTCCGGGATTTTTCGCTGAAGATTGAGGATGGGGAATTTGTGATCTTTGTAGGGCCGTCAGGCTGCGGAAAGTCGACGACGCTTCGAATGATCGCAGGACTTGAAGAAATTACGAGCGGGGAACTATGGATTGACCAGCAACTTAGCAATTACGTAGAACCAAAAGACAGAGATTTGTCAATGGTATTCCAGAACTATGCCTTATATCCGCAGATGACTATTTACGATAATATGGCCTTTTCCCTTCAAATCAGAAAGGTTCCGAAGGATGAAATCGACAAGAGGGTTCACTGGGCGGCGTCAATTCTCGGTATCGAGCATCTGCTGAAACAAAGACCTGGCGCTCTTTCCGGCGGACAGAAACAGAGGGTGGCGATCGGAAGCGCGATCATGAGAAAGCCGAAGGCTTTTCTTATGGACGAACCGCTTTCCAATCTGGATGCAAAGCTGAGAGCTCAGATGCGGGTAGAGCTGTCAGAACTTCATAAAAGGCTCGGCACTACGATGATCTATGTAACACATGACCAGACCGAGGCTATGACGCTGGGGACAAAGATCGTCGTCATGAAAGACGGATTTATCAAACAGGCGGATACGCCCAAAGAGATTTACGAAAATCCGGCAGATCTTTTTGTCGCAGGGTTTATCGGATCTCCGTCGATGAATTTTATGGAAGGGACGGTCAGAAAGACTGACAAGGGAGCGGAATTCGTGCTGGTTTCAGGACAGAAACTTGAACTCCCGGCGGATAAGGCCAACATTCTCCTGGCAGAGTACGCGGATAAGAAAGTGATCATCGGAATCCGGCCGGAACATTTTTCAACAGTTCCCCAGACTGCAGATCCTGATGCGGATTACTCAAGACGGAAACTGTCAGGAACGATCATAACAAGAGAAATGCTCGGAGCTGAGTCCATGTTTTATCTCAGAGAAAAGTCGGCAGGTGAGTATGCCGCCAGGCTTTCGGTTGAGACGCCCGGAAAAGGCGGGGAGACAATGTCTCTATATGTTGATATGGATGAAGCGCACTTCTTTGATCCGGCAACAGAAAGAAATATTTTTTATGGAGGTAGGCAATGAAAGCATTATCTGAGAAATTAAAAGGCGGGAGCGCGTACTGTTATCTGATCCCCTGCTTCCTTATATTTGCAGTTTTCCTTTTTTATCCTTTCGTAAAGACAATCTACTTGAGCCTGTTCCTGACTGATAAGCTCGGGCAGGCAAAGGTGTTTGTGGGGGCAAGAAACTATATTGAGCTGCTCACGTCGTCCTCGTTTTATAACAGTTTGATCGTCACATTGGTCTTTGTGGTCATCGTTGTGGTCGGAAGCATGCTCCTGGGACTGATCGGGGCAGTGCTGTGCAGCAAGGCGTTTCCGGGAATCCGGGCGTTCAGCACCTCCTATGCGCTCCCTATGGCCATTGCATCCAGCGGGGCGGCAATGATCTTCAAGATCATCCTCAACCCGACGATCGGTATCCTGAATAAGCTGACAGGACTGGACATAAACTGGATCGCGGATCCGAAATACGCGCTGATCTGCGTGGCTGTTCTTACCGCATGGCTGAACAGCGGCATCAACTTCCTGTATTTTTCAGCAGGCCTGGGAAATATTGACGAGTCGATCTACGAGAGAGCCTCGGTGGACGGTGCAAGCGGGATCCAGAAATTTTTCCGCCTGACGCTTCCGGGACTGAGCCCGATCATGTTTTATACGCTGGTGGTCAATATCATTCAGGCTTTTCAGTCTTTCGGGCAGATCAAGATCCTGACCGCGGGAGGTCCGGGAGAATCCACGAACGTTATTGTGTATTCGATCTACAGGGACGCGTTTTTCAATTATAGATTCGGAAGCGCAGCCGCACAGTCGGTCGTGCTGTTCCTGATCATTATGGCGCTTACGCTTGTGATGTTTAAGATTGAAAAGAAAGGAGTCAAATATTAAGATGTCTGCTTTTAATAATACCATTACAATGGAACAAGGTGCATACAATGAAGCGGAAATCGCAAGGCTTCACAGCCTGATGAATGCCCGGGCTCTCAGAAAAAAGAGAATACGCAAGACAGTGCTTGTCGCTGTAAACATTATCTTTGCGCTGTTTATGCTGTTCCCGCTTCTGTATTCAGTCAGTGTGGCGGTTATGCCCGGCGACGAGCTGTTTACAATGGATATGAACCTGCTCCCGCAGAATCCCACCGTGGATAACTTTGTGCGTGCGTTCACGCAGGTTCCGCTGATCCGCTTCATCCTGAACTCTTTTCTTGTGGCAGGATGCATCACCCTGGGACAGATCATCACCTGCTCCCTTGCGGCGTTTGCTTTTTCCTTCCTCGACTTTAAAGGGAAAAACCTGCTGTTTATGCTGGTTATGGCGACGATGATGGTCCCCGGGGAGGCGGTCATCATCTCAAACTACCTGACAGTCAGCAGCCTGGGGATATTGGATACATATATTGTGCTGATCCTGCCTTCGCTGACTTCGGCAATGGGGATTTTCCTGTTCCGCCAGTTTTATATGACATTTCCAATCTCCCTGTATGAGTCGGCGAAACTTGACGGATGCGGCAACCTGAGATTTATCGTGAAGATATTGATCCCTCTTACAAAGTCAGCGATTGGCGCAATGGCAGTATACACCTTTATCAACGCCTGGAATATGTATATGTGGCCGCTGCTTGTTACGGGATCCGAGGAAATGCGTACGGTCCAGATTGGTATCAGTATGCTGAACAGCGTTGACGCACAGTCTATCACGCTGATGATGGCAGGCGTTGTGGCGATCATCATCCCGTCCATGGTCATCTTTATCGTTGGCCAGAAACAGCTCATAAGCGGAATGTTCTCAGGGGCGGTGAAAGGCTGACCTGTTAATATAGCAACATTAATTTGCTTCCGGTCCGGTCAGCATCCCGCACGACGTTCCGGCGGTACGACACAAAAACAGAAAAGGAGAGAAGGTATTTATGAAAAGAAGAGTAATCGCATCCATTCTTGCCGCGGCTATGGCATTTTCACTCGCTGCATGCGGAAACACCGCATCCAACACAGCAGCAGGCGCAACCGCGGAGGGGGAAGAAAGCGCAGAAAGTGCCGGATCCAGCGTGATCACTGACAACTTTAAAAATGTGGACACAAACGGCACAACCATTACTTTCTGGCATTCCATGGGCGGAGTGAACGGCGAGGCAATGGACTACCTGGTTAACAAGTTTAATGAAGAAAACGAGGACGGGATCACAGTTGAGTCAGTTTACCAGGGGGAATACGATGACACGATCAATAAGCTGAAAAGTGCCCAGATCGGAAATATGGGGGCGGACCTTGTCCAGATCTATGACCTCGGAACACGTTTTATGATTGATTCCGGATGGGTGATCCCGATGCAGGATATGATCGATGCGGACGGGTATGATATTTCACAGATCGAGCCTAACGTTGCGGCATATTATACAACAGATGACGGAACGATGTACTCCATGCCGTTCAACTCATCTACGCCCCTTCTTTACTACAACAAAGATATGTTTGAAGCGGCAGGGATCACTGAGGTCCCGGCCAGCCTTCCTGAGATCGCTGAGATCGGCGACGCCCTGATGGAGAAAGGCGGAGCCCAGGAAGTGATCGCGATCAGCATCTACGGCTGGTATTTTGAGCAGTTCCTCTGCAAGCAGGGGCTCAATATGGTGGACAATGGAAACGGCCGTGAAGCGGCAGCTACCAAGGTAGAATTTGACGAAAACGGCGGCGGGCTGAATATCCTGAATGCATGGTATGACCTGTATGAGAAAGGATATGCCCCGAATGTCGGACGTTCCGGAAGCGATACAGCTACGACAGACTTTACATCAGGGAAAGCTGCTATGATGCTTGCATCTACAGCCTCACTGAAGCAGGTCCTTGAAGACAGCGGCGGAAACTTTGAAGTAGGTACTGCTTACTATCCGGCAGTCAGCCCGGACGACAAAGGCGGAGTGTCCATCGGAGGCGCGTCTCTGTGGGCCCTGAACAACCAGGATGAGACAAAGGCGGCGGCAACATGGAAGTTTATCAAGTTTTTGATCTCTCCGGAGTCCCAGGCATACTGGAACGCCCAGACCGGATACTTCCCGATCGTTACTGCGGCTCAGGAAGAGCAGACATTCAAGGACAACATTGCCAAGTATCCTCAGTTCCAGACAGCGCTGGACCAGCTTCATGATTCCACACCGGAATCTGCAGGGGCGCTCCTGAGCGTATTCCCGGAATCACGTCAGATCGTCGAGACACAGATCGAGAATATGCTGAACGGAAATGTGACACCGGAAGAGGCTGTTGACAACATGGCCAGCGAGATCAATAAGACGATTGAAGAGTACAACCTGGTCAACGGTTAAAAAATAAACTGCCGGATCCTGATTTTTAAAAGCGTGCCTGAAAAAATTCGGCACGCTTTTATCCGTAAAAAAGGAAGACTGCTGTATAATAAAAAGTATGTACTATAAGGAGGAGCCATGAAATGAAGAAAGTAAAGATTTTTGCCCACCGGGGAGCGAGCGCCTATGCACCGGAAAATACGCTGGAGGCCTTCCGCCTTGCCATGGAGCAGGGAGCCGATGGGATCGAGATCGACGTTCAGCTGACAAAGGATAATGAACTTGTGGTGATCCATGATGAGACGGTCGACCGTGTCAGCAGCGCGAAGGGCGCTGTAAGGGACTATACGCTGGAGGAATTGAAAAAGATCCCCGTGCCAAATCATTTTGAACAGTATCCGGATGTGCGGATCCCTACGCTCCGGGAGGTGCTTGAACTGGTAAAGCCCGGAAAAATGGAGATTAATATTGAATTGAAGACGGGGATATACTGGTATCCCGAGATTGAGAAAAAGGTATTGGATCTGGTGAAGGAAGAGGGAATGGAAGAACGCATCATCTATTCTTCTTTTAATCATTACAGTATACAGAAGATCAGGGAGATTGCCCCGGATGCGGAGACAGCCTATCTGATCGGAGATGTTATGCTTGACGTGGCAGAGTACACGAGGAAAACAGGGGTCAAAGGCATCCATCCGGCGCTGTTCCATGTCAAGATGGCGGATTTCCTTGAGGAATACAAAAAGAGCGGGCTTGCGGTCAGGGTATGGACAGTGAATGAAAAAGACCAGATGAGCTGGCTGATCCGGGAGGGCGTGGACGCAGTGATCACCAATTATCCGGACCGAGGGATAGAGGCGCGTGCGGAAGCGGAGGCAGAATTAGCAAATGATGAAAAATAAAAAACTGTTTCTGCTCGATATTGACGGAACCGTCTGTAAGGGAGAACAGCTGATCGGAGGCACACGCGAGTTCCTGTCATATCTGAAGAGCTGCGGCGGCCAGTTTGTATTTATTACCAACAATGCCACGAAAAGCATTGCCGACTATATTGCTTCCTTCCAGAAAATGGGGATTCAGTCAGATTTTTCAAATTTTATCACTGCATCTTACGCAACAGTCCAGTATCTGAAGCAGCATCACAGCGGAGAACTGATCTATGTTCTTGGGACCAGGTCTCTGCTACGGGAATTGAAACAGAACGGGATACGGATTACGACAGACTGCGAGGACGGAGAGATCTCCTGCGTCCTGGTCTCCTATGACAATCAGCTGACCTATGAGAAAATTTCCGATACCTGCCAGCTTCTGGCCAGACGCCCGGATGTGGATTATATTGCAACCAATCCTGACTATGTCTGCCCGGTTGAATTCGGTTATGTGCCGGATTGCGGGTCCATCTGCGAGATGCTGGAGCATGCGGTAAAGAGGACTCCTTATTTTATCGGAAAACCGGAGACTGCCATGGTGGAATTCGCTGTGAAGAAGAACCGCTTTACAAAAGAGGAAACCCTGATCGTTGGCGACCGGCTTTATACGGATATCCTCTGCGGAAAACGTGCTGGGGTGGAGACTGCCCTGGTGCTTACCGGGGAGGCTACGCGGGAGGAGGCGCAGCGGTCGGACAATCCGCCGGAATATATTTTTTCCTCCATTGAAGAACTGTTCCATGTCTGGGCGGATGAATCCGCTGCGAATATATAAGTAACTTTAGATTTCTATTTATGCCTCGTAGTCCGATGACCGCATTGGACTACGGGGCGTGCAGATCATAATTCCTGTTAAATAGCCTGAATCGTTAAAGCGAAATATCTCATAGCTGCCGGAATGCCCACTGAGCGTATAGCGGTATTCCTCATCGTCTTCGCCGGGATCCGGCTGCCCATATATGTCTATTACATCAGCCGGTCTTGACCAGCCCAGGCGGATGCCTCCGGGAAGGATCAGATCAGTCCCGGAAAAATCATAGTTTTCATAAGTGGCAGATAAGGTGCCGACCGTTCCGTCGGTAAGTGGGACGGCCTCTTTCGCTGCATTGTATACGGTGACAAAAAGGTTCTGTTCCCGGTCATTCGTAAGAGTGACGTTTGCACTGTCATAGGATGCATATGGACTGTCTGTCCCCTGAAGCTTCCTGGGGACATCCTGCCCCTCTTTAATATACCATCCATTTGAGAAAAAGTCAGAAAGAGACACAGGCAGCGAGTATACGGCATTGTTGATCTGGATAGAAAAACTGCGCCAATCGTCCGGGAGGGATGGAAGCGCCGGATATAACTTGTCAGCCTGTTCATCCAGGTCGGTTATGTATTCCAGAGAGAACAGTACCTCCGTATGCGGCAGATAGACTGCCTTGGCGCGCAGATCGCTATTTTCCTGCCAAAGCTTCTCGCCTTCCTCGTAAAGATCAGACGTCATGGATAAGATGTGATTCTCTCCATCCATGCCCACGCCTTCCATAGAGAACGTCTCTTCCCCGTCATCTGTTGACCCCATGTCAAATCCCAATCTGTAAAGGTAGTCTGTTTTCGGATGTGACAAATATGGTATATCAAGAACAAGCGTCCGCAGCAGAATGAATGAAAGCGCCAGACATGCCAGGATCCCGACAGCGCATCCTGCTTTCGTCAGGAGTATGCCAACGCACCCTGCTTTTCCTTTTGTTAAAGTCACCGGCTTGCGGATGACCTGAATGAAAAAGATGACAGCCGCGAATGCCAGAACTACCACAATCGTCCGCCAGATCACCTCCTGCACAAATCCGCTGACACCCATTACTGCGTCAGAACTGCCCAGGAAGGAATCCAGGAAAAATATGATCCCCACGAAAAGCAGCAGGGGTACTGCGAAAATAAGCACCACCATGATATAGATCCAGTCAATACGATTTTTTTCAGGTCCTTCAGAACTCATTTCATTTCTCCTTTACATTCTGATATCTTCGGGGATTTTTTTCCGCTTCGCGTTTTTACAACGGCGGAAGAGCATTCTGGCAATCAGTATGATTCCGATCGCTGCTGCTGAGGTGGATCCTGTAAACAGACAGAGCATCTCATTATTCTTCCGGTAATACTCACTTACAACGTTTTCCGTTTTTTGGGGATCATATAAGAGATCTTGCCTTGCACCTGTCCAGATTTCGGTGTTCAGTTCCCCGATCGTCTCCACACATCTGTCCGCAGAAGTGGTTTCCCTGATGTTTGTATCTTCCTTCCCGATCATCCATCTGCCATCTTTTGTGCGGTAACGGTATGTGATCACTGTGAAATTATAAGCATCCCCGTCATCATCCAGTCCCATCCAGCGCTCGATCTTTAACACTTCGCCTACAGAATGTTCTGTATAATTTATATTTTCTGCCACAAGTCCGACAGCCGTATAGATGAAGCAGCCAGCCCACATTACGATAAAAAGCATAATAAAAACCAAAAACGCAGACAATAACGAACGGGATATCCTTTTGATCTTATCTTTTATCATCTTCGAGGCTCCCTCTTGTGATAGTATCAATACTGCTCTGTTTGAAGCATAAACTATTTGTGTAAAATAAAATGTGAAGAACAGGTAAAATTTTTGTAATAGCAGGCAGACGCAAAATAATCCGATCCGAAAAAACGAATCTGTGCTATTGCCTGAGACGTACTGTTGGAGTATACTGGCACTATCGTACAAAACGGGGAGGAAACGATATGATACAGAGCGACTGCCACATGCACACAGAGTTTTCATCAGACAGCGAGACACCCGTAAGGAGTATGATTGAGGGCGCGATAAAGAAAGGGCTCCGGGAAATCTGCCTTACGGACCACTATGATAAGGACTATCCGCGGGTGCCGGATATCGAGGGGATTCCCTTTGTATTCGACCCGGAGGAATACTGCCGCACTCTTGCCGGGCTGAAAGAAGAGTACAGCGGCCGGATCACGGTCCGCACCGGGATCGAGATCGGGCTGCAGCCCCACCTGGGAGGATTTTACAGGGAGCTGACAGAAAAGTATCCTTTTGATTTCGTCATCGGCTCTGTCCATCTCGTACACGGGCTGGACCCTTACTACGGAGCGCTCTTTGAAGGCAGGACAGATGAGGAAGCATACGCGGAGACGTTCCGGGAGACTTTGGCTGACCTGGAAGCTGTGGAAGACTTTGATGTGCTGGGGCATATTGATTATGTGGTCCGCTATGGGAGAGAAAAGGCTGCTCACTATTCTTATCAGCGGTTTGCGGATGAGATAGACGAGATCCTTCGAAAAGTCATTGATATGGGAAAAGGGATCGAACTGAACACCGGAGGGTTTAAGTACGGGCTCGGTTTCTGCAATCCTCATCCCGATATCATAAAGAGGTACCGGGAACTGGGCGGGGAGATCATTACCGTCGGGGCGGACGCCCACAAGCCGGAGCACATCGCCTATGATTTTGATAAGGCAGAAGAGATATTAAAAGACTGCGGTTTTAAGTATTATACGGTGTTTGAAGAGAGAAAACCGCTTTTCAGAAAACTGTAAGATCCCCCGGAGCTGAGGAAGGAGAAGTGTACTTCAGCTCAGGAGGATCGATTTTTTTGTTTAAAGTTCTTTCATGATATTGCGGACCACCTGATCCTGGATCTGCCCGCTCTTTTTGTTCTGTGAGCAGTAGTCTGCATATCTGGCGCACATATAGAGGTAATCGGACAGCCGGTTTACATACTGCATGGCTTTGGCGTCCGCGCCGTAGTTCTGCTCTACTTTGCGGAAACGTCTCTCTGCCCGCCGTGCCACTGCACGCGCCACGTCAAGTCTTGCGGAGAGCTCACACCCTCCATACAGGACGAATTCTTTCGCCCGGGGAAAGGAATTTTCCAGTCGGTCGATCTCTTTTTCCAGGGTACCGGTCTCCTCCTGGGAGAAACGATAGTCCAGGTTGCGGGGATCTGCCACGCCCGCCATGATCTGCATCAGATTCCTCTGGATCTGGGAAAGGCTGCTGTTCAGAGAAGAGTCGGTCAGGACTTTGGCGAGCCCGATATGGCTGTTCAGCTCGTCGATGGTCCCAAGCAGCTCGATCCGGTCGTCTGACTTGGAAACGCTCATCCCGTTTGCCAGGGAGGTGGTGCCCCGGTCTCCGTGTTTGGTATAGATGTTCATATTCCGTATTCCTCCTTAAACGGCAGCTTCTTGATGGCGCGGGCGCTGTTCGCACCCACATTGCGGCACTGCTTTCGGTTTGGTTCGAGATAACTCTCGATATTCCGCCCCTTTTCCAGGCCTCTCATCTTCAGGCAGACCGCCGTGCCGAAAATACCGATACCGGACCCCAGCATGGAGTCCCTTGCGGCTTTGTATGCCAGCTTTTCCATGCATTCGTCTGGCATCTCTGTTGTATCATAGAAGATCCCTTCTTCTTCGATCCCGGCGCATACTTCTTTCAGGATGGCCGGATCTGCTTCGTGGGTATAGATAAATATGGAAGGTCTTTTAACTACCATTGCCATGGCAGGCACCCGCCTCCTTTCAAGATCATCTGCAGAGTTATCCGCGCTCGCCGAGATAGGAGAGCACCAGTCCGGTGGCGACCGCATTTCGCGGTCCCTCGCTTCCGCGGATATTCCCCCGTCCGCAGACGATCCGGTAATCCGTAAGCGCTTCCATCAGCATCTCAGGTATCTCGAAATCCTCCGCTGATCCCCCGACGAGGACAACGGTGGAAATGTTTCTTAAATTATGGTCCGGAGCAACTTTTTCCAATGCCCGGAACGCGTTGGTCACAAAGACCTTACGTTTTGCCTCCCTGCGGACCTGGACGATCTTCTCCATGGGGATCTCCTGTTCAATGCGGATCAGACCGCTCTCGGTCAGGAGGACTACCCGTCCGAAGAAACGCGGGTCAATGGATTCGTCCACAAAGGACATCTGTCCGTTTTCCATGCGCATATGGAACAGGCTCTCCACTTTCGCAAGGGGATATTTCTTGATCTGCTCGGCAATGTGCCGGTCTCCAAGCCCCAGTTCGGTCTCGATCAGCATGGACACCAGTTCACCTGCGCCTGCCTGATGGGTCAGGGTCACCTGCCCCTCCTCGGAGACGACAGCGGCATCTGTGGATCCCCCGCCCATATCCAGTATGGCAAGGGGGAGTTTTGTGCCGGGGGTGGTGAGAGCGCCGAGGCTCGCCATGACGGCCTCCACCCCTGCGACTTTCACTTCGGTGCCGAGATCAGATTCCAGCTGCCTGGCGATCTCCTGCATGGGAAGCTTCTGGGTCTTGACCATCGCAGCGATCCCGACGGCTTTCTCAAGGCAGGTCTCCCCTGCCAGTGCGCCGGAGATGAGTACAGGCGCAAGAGTATCTACGGCAAGGATATCCGTGATGCGGATATCTGCCTGGTCTGTGCGGTCCAGTTCGCCCATGCCCTGGCGGATGCGCAGGAGCATGTTCCCTACGTTCGTGTCTGACTGTCCGCTGATATCCCGTATGTTGCCGGCTTCTGATTCCGCGTCCATGATCTTTTCCGCGCCTTCGTCCAGGCTGATGGTGATCTCCCGGTCTCCGTGGAAATAGATCTCGCCGGCGGGAAGCACGTTTTCATGGACATTTCCGCCCGGGGTCTTAAGGACGACAGCGCTCCGCTTGCCGATCAGGCTTTTGGCGATAGGCGTCACGGTGCGGGTCTCCTCGGCTGTGAGCCCCAGCAGAGTCGCGATCCCGTACGGGTTGGAAAGCATACGGATGGTCTGTCCGGGGAGCGCTACCTCGATGGCGGCGGGAACTCCGTCCGGGAGACGGTCGATCCTCCGTACCTCATCGATGATGGGGACCTTTGTATGGATCCGGTTCTCCACGAGGACTGCTTCGTCCGCCTGAAGGATGATCCCCACGATGTTGAGCTTTCCCTCACCGGAAGTGTACTGGTTCACCACTGCGGCGACTTCCTCGTAGGAATGGCCGGCAGATGCGGCGAGGATATAATCTGTCCCCGGGACTGCCCGTGAAATCCGCTCGATCAGAAGGACCTCGCCAACAGCCTGTCCTGCTCCGGCAGGCGTAGAGGGATTGTGCCCGATCATGGAAGAGTCCGTGATGACGGTCTCGGTCAGTGTTTCCATAGCGGTATCTCCGATGACAGGAGCCGCCTCGTTGAGACGGACCAGATCGATATCCGACGTCTCCCTGCCGATCCGCGCCATGGCAAGTTTCAGCGCGTTCTTTACGGAATGGACATTCTCCAGTGTGCCTTTTGTGCCTGTAGTAGGGCAGGATGCACTGGTCAGAAAGGTCAGGTTCCCGTCCGGGCTGACTTCGCCGACACAGACTTCGGTTGTAGAATTTCCAATGTCAACTCCTGCGATATAACTCAAAGCAAGATCCCTCTCTTTTCGTACACTTCAGCAGCTTCCATGACAAGACGCGCGCAGTTTTTTGCGTTGTACTTCTCAAGGAGCTCCTGAGCCATCATGACAAGTTCCAGTTTTGTAGAACGGTTTGGACGGAGTTTGTCGTACATCTTCAGGATGACGTCGTCCGGAACGTCCACAAGTTCTGCGGCACGCTCAAAATTTTTTTCCATCGGGTCATTTCCGGCCTCAAGCGCGACCTGTCCCTGAGCCTTGAGGATCTCTTTGGATATCTTGATGTCATCCGGTGCGATGTGATCCTTCATCACCTCGTCCAGTGTGATGTCGGTGAATTTCTTGCCGGTCTTTGAAACGATCCGGTCTTTTTCATGTTCTGTAAACGGGTACTGCATTATCTTCCCTCCCATTCCACAGCGCCGACCTCCGGGTCGAGCTGCTCGGTCTCTGCGATGTGCATGATCGCTGCTTTTACCTGGTATTTCGGACGGGACATGGGGTCGTTCTCACAGGGGATCGGAACAACCTGTTCCCCCTTCACATATTTTGCCGCGTTCTGTCCGATCTGACGGTATGTCTCAAGAGTCATGAGCGGTGCCTGCGGGAAGAGCTCGAGATTTGACAGAGGGTAGAGGTCTCTCTGATGGATCACGGTCGTCCCTTTGGACTGGATGCCGATGCCGATGCCTGAACCGGAAAGCTTTGCAGCCTCCAGTGCCATAAAACATACATCGGAGGTATCCAGGATCTTTACCACCCGGGGGATCATCCCTTCCTCTTCAATGCCTGCCTTTACATTGCGCAGGACATCGTCCAGCGGGATCCCGCAGATGGTTTTCTGGATCTCTTTCTGAAAAGCCGCGCCGACGCCGATCACTACTTCCTTCGGGTCAGTCCCCTGTTTCGCGCGGGGAAGATCGGCATAGGAAGTGTGCTCCTCATTGATGCGTTCCCTCCCGGCGAGAGAGGGGATGGAGGAGGCAGGATGTGCGGTTTCGGAAGTGCCTGTCTGAGACATCTGGTCCAGGACCGCGCTGGTGATCTGCCGGATTAATTCTTCACTGATCTGCATGTCTGGTTCCCCCTTTTCTATATGTCATACGGGTTGATGCGGTGCGGGATGTTCTTGATCTCTTCCCAGCGCTCGCCGTCTACCCGGTAGCCCGTTCCCGGACCCATGTAATCGTTCGGTGTGTTCACGCCTGACATGACGTGGAAATCTCTGTCGAGGATGGCAGCTGTCTGCATGTAATCTCCGGCGACACGCTGCTTGAGCATGTTCAGGACGCTGGAAGCCACATCCTCGAACCCGGTCTCGGAAAGAGCCCTGACCACATCGATCCCGGTGATGCCGCGTTTTAAAACGTCCTCGGCAGCGGCAAGGTCTGCCGTCACATCCCGGGGCGGGGTGTCCTTGCTCCCGTGAGCGTAGGTGACCGCTTCCACCTGTTCGTCCGTTACCGGGGAGAGTCCCAGGCTGCGGAATACTGCCTGTACTGCCCGTGCAGCCTTGTTCCTGACGCGGATCACTTCTTCCTCTGTGACAGGCCTCAGTCCGCCGTCCACCTGCATGTCTCTCTGAAGGACATTGTAATCGTCAAAGTCCTCCGCGTCGAAATTGGAGCCGGCGAACATGTTGTCATAGTTCGGTTCTGCCGCGTATCCGGAGAAGATGAAATCAGTTCCCGGGAGGAATTCCAGCATGGTCCTCGCTGTGCGCCTCATATCGGAGTTCGAGAAACTCTGGTCGTTGGAGGAAGCACATTCCAGTCCCAGAAGGGCAGCCACCAGGTTCTCGGCGAGGACTTCACGGATACCGGCCGGAACAGAGCCGGTCACTCCGATACAGCTCACGGAACCATTCTGGATACCCTGGCTTCCCGCTCCTTTTGTCACGAAAAGGCAGCGGCATTCCAGATAGAGCATGGACTTCTTCTCGCTGCTTCCCATCAGCACCTCGGAGCCGGAGCCGGAGGTGAAGCGTACCTTCAGTCCGCGGGAAGCGTATGCGGAATTCAGGAATGCTTTGGAATAGGGGGTGTCATCCCCGTCGATAAATACTTTTTCGGTGCCGTATACAGAGAGTGTCTCTGCGTAAGTTGTAAGTCCGCGGATACCAAGCTCGAGTTCTGTCGCCTCCTCAGCGGAACACTGGGTGAGCACGCCGGGGCGTCCGACCTGTGAGCCGATGAGGAGCGCCATGGCGCTCAGCGGAGCATAACGTGCGACTCCCATAGTGGTCTCTTCTTCTGCAAATCCACGCAGGGCTCCTTCCGCAGCGTCCGCTGCGATCTGGACCGGATCATCCTTTAAGTTGGTGATATGTGCCTGGTTGCCGGGGGTCCTTCTGGCGCGGATCTTCTGCATCCCCATCATAAGTTCCACGACATTTAACTGGTTCATGACTTCGGCCATCTTTGCCGGCGTGATACCGGAGATCAGTTCCAGGATCTCCTTTCTGGACACATGGATATCAACGATCATCCTTGCGATATCAAGAGAGGATACTGCCATGGAAGCTTCGGCACGCTCGATATTAATGGCGTAGTCAGCGATGAACTGATCCAGGAAGTCAAAGTCTTCCCGCTGCTTTCCGTCGAGTTCGACGATCTTTCCGCCTTCTACCCTGACAGACGGCTTCGGATCGTAAGGGCTGCTCATCGCCACGAATCCCATCTCAGGCCATTCGTTGATGTAACCGTCCAGATTGACCGGACGCTTGTCCAGTGCTTCGATACGTTTTGATCTTTTCATAGTGGTTTTCTCCTTATGGAAACATTCTACAGATTTTCCATTTGCCCGAATGTACAGCATTTCGCCCATAAAACAGGACCAAAATGTTACAATGTGCGCAATCGGGCATCCTTAACCATAAGTATACTATAAACACAGGAGAATGGCAATATGATAATAAAAGAATATGACAAAAAACCACAGCAGAATAAAACAAAAACCACAAAAAACCACATGTAAAAATCGGCTTCGGGCGGAAATATCCTGAATCGGAATGACAGAGGGCAGATAGTGTTGTATACTGGATAATGGAATCACTAAATATAGTGATACAGTGAATGGGATTTGGATATATCACAGCAGGAGAGTGAAACACAGATGAGAGAACAGATCATAGAAAAGATGAAAGAGACAGCAGAATATATTTTTTCCTATCCGGAGATCTCCGGTAAGGAAAAGAAATCGTCCCGTGCCCTGGCGCATTTTCTGGACAGGGAAGGGTTTGAGATCAGCTGGGAGGTCGCGGGATTCGAGACGGCGTTCCTGGCGCAGTGGGGAGAGGGGGAGCCGGTCATCGGGTTTCTCGCGGAGTATGACGCCCTGCCCGGACTCGGACAGGAAGTGTGCAGTGAATATAAACCTACCGGCGGACCGGGGCACGGATGCGGGCACAATCTCCTTGGGACGGCATGTGCCGGCGCGGCGTGCGCGCTGAAAGACCGGATGGAGTCGGAAGGGCTTTCCGGGACGGTGCGGGTATACGGCTGCCCTGCGGAGGAGACGGTGGTCGGCAAGATCCGTATGAATGAAGCGGGCGTCTTCGATGACCTCTCGGCAGCAGTCACCTGGCATCCCTTTGACCGGAACCGGGTGAGTTATGATATCTGGCAGGCGCAGGATATCAAAAATTATAAATTCTACGGGACGGCGGCCCATGCGTCGAAGCATCCGGAGAAGGGGCGCAGCGCACTGGATGCGGCGGAACTGATGAATGTGGGAGTGAATTATCTGAGAGAACATGTTGCCGACGACGTCAGGATGCATTATACTTATACGAACACGGACGGACCGGCGAACATCGTTCCCGCGTATGCGTCTACCAATTATTTTATCCGTTCCTCCAAATGGGAGAGGACAGAGGACGCGTCCGGGCGCGTGGATGACTGCGCGAGAGGCGCGGCGGTCATGACCGGAACGAGAGTGGAGATCGAGCGGGTCACATGTAATAAGGAAATGAAAGTGAACCGGGCTCTTGCTGAAACGTTCTATGAGGAGATGACAAAGATCCCTGTCCCGTCTTACACGGAGAAAGAATTAAAGTTTGCGGAGAAGATCTCCGAAGCGGCAGGATTTGAGAACAACGGGGTGTATTTTACCGGGCTGGAGCCTCTGGAGGATGAGCCGGTCCCGCTTTCCATCGGGACGGACGTGTCCGATGTCAGCCATACCGTTCCTACGGTCATGCTGAGTGCTGCGGCAATGTGCCGGGAGACGCCTCTCCACCACTGGGCGGCGACAGCCCAGGCAGGGATGAGCATCGGGGAGAAGGGCATGATCTACGCGGCGGAGTGCATGGCTGCGGGAGCGTACCGGCTGGTGACTGAGCCGGAGATACTGAAACGGGCGTGGGAAGAGATGAAAGCCCGCTGAAAGAAAGGAAAGGAAAATGGGAAAAAAGGTTATTCTGGGTTCGGCTTCACCCAGGCGGAAGGAACTGCTGGAGCAGATCGGAGCCGGATTTGAGATAAAAGTCAGTGATAAAGAAGAGATCTATCACAGTGAGTGTCCGGAAGACATCGTCTGTGAACTGGCGCTGATGAAAGCGGAGAACGTTGCTTCAGAACTGAGTGCAGAAGAACGCAGGGGCGCTGTGGTGATCGGAGCGGACACCATCGTGGTGCTGGATGGGGCGATCCTGGGCAAACCGGCAGACCAGGAGGATGCCGCCCGGATGCTCTCGTCCCTTCAGGGCAGATGCCATGAAGTGTATACCGGAGTGGCGGTGCTGGAATACGGCGGGGATACAGAGAAGGCTTCTGCCGGAGCGGCGGAACAGATCCCGGGCGGTCTGACGGGAGATGTGAGGAAGGAAAACTATGCCGTGGAGACCAAAGTCTATGTAAATCCCATGACAGAACAGGAGATCCGGGATTATATCGCCACGGGGGAACCTGTGGACAAGGCAGGAGCCTACGGGATCCAGGGCAGGTTCGCCGCATATATAGACCGGATCGACGGGGATTATTATAATGTAGTGGGGCTTCCGGTGTCCCGTGTGTACAGGACATTAAAAGAGATGGGCGTGCTTTGACCACAGAGACGGGGCATACTAAGTCATATCCCAGAGGGAATCGCCGTGATCCCGGAGCCATCTGCGGGAAGCTTTATAATCCGGAAGGACAGATCCTACCACGGCATAGAATGCTTTGGAGTGGTTCATTTCTTTCCTGTGGGCAAGCTCGTGGACAACGACGTAGTCCAGGACTTCCTCCGGCGCAAAGATGAGCCGCCAGTTAAAATTCAGGTTGCCGGCGCTGCTGCAGCTCCCCCACCGTGTCTTCTGTTCGCGGATGGAGATCCTGCCGTAGGTGACGCCCATGATGCGGGCATAGTATGCGGTCTTCTGTGTAAATATCGCTCGGGCGGTCTCTACATAGTGCTTCCGTCGGCTTTCGGACAGCGGGGGATGCTCCTGGGAAGTGCGGGAACGGGCTTCTTCCAGATGTCTTACGACCCAGTCCTCTTTGCTGCGCAGAAAGGATTCGATAAAAGAGCGGGGGCAGCCGTAAGGGGCGCGGACTTTGACGTGTCCGTCCCGCGTGACCTGCAGGGCGACGGTCCTGCGGCGGCTGTATATGATCTCGAATGAAAACGGAAAATGCATGATATCACCTCGCAACAAAGTGTAACATATATAAAATGAAAGGAAAAGAATGAAAAAAAATAAAGGAAAGAGAAACAACTGGTTTAAAAATATGGGGGATGCGCTTCATATGGAACTGAGGGAACACAGGAGTTCCTTTATTGTGTACTTTACGCTGAGGCTGCTCGTCATCGCGATGATGATCCTTCAGCTCATGAACAGGAATTACGAAAATGTATTCCTGTGCGTGCTGACCCTTGTCCTGCTCGTGGCGCCCAGCTTTATCCAGATCACTTTTAAAGTGGAACTTCCGACGCTTCTGGAGATCATCATCCTGATGTTTATCTTCTCGGCGGAGATATTGGGGGAGATCAGTGAGTTTTATCTGATGTTCCCGTTCTGGGATACAGTGCTCCATACTCTGAACGGATTTCTGATGGCGGCGATCGGGTTTTCCATGGTGGATCTCCTGAACCGAAGCGAGAATGTGAAGTTCAACCTGTCACCGCTTTTCCTGGCGATCGTCGCGTTCTGTTTTTCCATGACGATCGGAGTGCTGTGGGAGTTCTTTGAGTTTGGCATGGACCAGATCGCCGGATATGATATGCAGAAAGACACAGTCGTGCATATGATCCGGTCCGTCACGCTGGACCCGGAGGGACGGAACGTGCCCTATGTGATCGGCGGCATCACGGAGACTGCGGTGAACGGAACGGAACTGGGGCTGGGAGGATATCTGGACATCGGGCTGATCGATACGATGCAGGACCTCATCGTCAACTTTATCGGAGCTTTCATCTTCTCCATAATCGGTTTCTTCTATGTTAAGAACAGGGGGAAGGGGATCATCGTGAGGCGTCTGGTCCCGACGAGGAAGAGGGAAGACAGGGATTTCCTCCGGATCGTGGCAGAGAGGACTTCGTCAGGAGCGGCCAAAGAGCCTGAAAATGAACTCCCAGATGAGAAACAGGAGGAACGCGCCGAAGATAGTGGAAGCGATGTAGAGAAAGATGGAGGGAGTGTTCCCGATGCGGACTGACAGGTCGGAAAAGACGATCTGCTGCATCTGACAGCCGGGATTGATATAGAACATGTTGATCGTTCCGAAACGGTCAAAGGCAAGATTGAACAGTTCTGCCAGCACACAGCAGAACAGATACAGCCCTGTGCTGCCTGCGAAGGCGCGCAGGGCTTTCCCGTGCACGCGGCGGAAATGTGCGGGAGTGGACGAGGCTTTTTTGTGCGCACTGCGGGAGTGTGCGGGAGCGGACAGGACTTTCTCATGCGCGCTGCGGAAGTATACGAGAGCGGACAGGATACCGACCAGGATCAGCAGGATATGCCACAGGTAGGAGTGGACGGTCAGCGCGGTCAGCGGATAGTGGAGACCGCTGGTGTCTGCGAAGACGGCGATGCCTCCCAGGAGCGTGTAGGACATAAGGAATGCGAGCAGGATCCGCCGGGGGCGTTCCCCGCGGAGCCACGGGTAAAGTAGAAGGAGATACATGGGGATGCTGCAGAGCTGGAAGGGGAAATACCACCAGTTGTAACTGCCTCCGCCGAGTACGAATGTCAGCGTGAACTGTTTCCATATCTCGCTGACGGACATGATGACTCCGCACAGGAAAAACAGTATATCTGAACGCTGCGGGAAATAAACCTGCCTGATTTTTTGTAAAAATTCCATAGTTATCCTCTCTGTTTTATAAAACTCTCTCTGATTATTATATCTCAAACTGGGAAAAATAAAATCAATATGAGCAGTATTGCTAAAACCGGTCTTGTTTTCAGGCAAAAAAAGGATTCGTCCATGCGCAGAATAGACAAAAAATAAAAATAAAAAAGGGAGCTTTTGCATAAAAAAATGTGCGTGCCGGGACTGCGGATATCATTGCAAAAAAAGATAGATAAAAAATGAATAAAAATTCAAAAAACCCGACATGAAAAGAGGGCGAATTGAAGTAAAAAATGCCGAAAAAGCCGACGCAGGACCTGCAAAGCCGAACTGTTGACAAACAAAAAAATCGGGAGTAATATTTACTCAACTTTTCGGGGAGACATTCGGAAAGACAGCAGAATAGACGCCTGAAAAGCGGCAAGGGTTCAAGGGGTTCAATGAGGGACAGCTCCTTTTTTTGTGCAAAAAACGCGGCGCTTCCGGATCGCAGCCGGAGCCTGTAAATATCATGGACGTCCCCATAACCGCACCATGCACCCGCATCAATCAGAAAAGGAGGGAGTAATACGGAAAACTTGGCAGAAACACTCATGGAAGAGCTGAACTGTGAGACGGTGTTCACGCTTCCGGTTCTCGGCGGGATCTCAGAATCCGTTGTCGTCACATGGATCATCATGGCAGTGCTGGTCCTTTTGTCGGTCATACTGGTGAGAAACCTGAAAGTTGAGAACCCGGGAAAAGTACAGCTCGCACTGGAAGCCGGCATAGGCTGGGCACAGGATTTCTTTGAAGGGATCATCGGGAGAGAGAACAGAAGATACATTCCGTATCTGATCACAGTCCTTCTCTACCTTGCTTTTTCGAACAGCCTGGCGCCTCTGTTCGGCTTCAAACCGCCGACCAAAGATCTGAATGTAACGGCGGGACTGGCGATCATGAGCATGTGCCTGATCGAATATTCAGGCATTTACAAAAACGGACTGAAACACTGGGTAAAGCATTTCGCCCGGCCGGTCCCCGTGGTCGCGCCGATCATGGTCCTTGAGATCGTGATCAGACCCTTGTCGCTGTGTATGCGACTCTTCGGAAATATGCTTGCCGGTTTTGTGGTAATGGAGCTTTTAAAGATAGTCGTACCGCTGATCATACCGATCCCGGTAAGTTTCTATTTCGACATTTTTGACGGGCTTCTCCAGGCATATGTTTTCGTATTCCTGACAGGACTGTTCATGAACGAGGAGATGGAGTAGGTATCCCGGGAGCAGGCATCAGGTCCGGTACGTGACCGGACACATAGAAGAAAGAGATGCAATGAAAAAAAGAGATTATTAATTTAAAAAGGAAAAGGAGATCATTATCATGGCAACACTTGTAGCAATCGGAGCAGCTATCGCAGTATTTACAGGTATCGGAGCAGGTATCGGAATCGGTATCGCAACAGCAAAGGCAACGGAGGCTATCGCAAGACAGCCTGAGGCTGAGGGAAAGATCAGCAAGACACTGATCCTCGGATGTGCACTTGCAGAGGCAACCGCTATCTATGGTTTCATCATCGGTATCCTGATCATCTTCTTCTTAGGATAATGAGGACGGGAGAAGCAAAAAGATGAAAAGTGACAAGAAAGGCGGGTGGAAAAGATGCTGAGTCTTGATTTGAACCTTGTCTGGACGATCATCAATCTTGTCGTTCTTTATCTTCTGCTCAGACATTTCCTGTTCAAACCTGTGATGGGGATCATGGAAAAGAGGAGACAGATCATTGAGGACGGTCTCAAAAATGCGCAGGATGCGCAGAACGACGCGATGAAGATGAAGCAGGAATACGAGGACGCACTTAAGGGAGCAAAACAGGAATCCGCACAGATCATAGAGCAGGCGCGCTCTGCTGCAAAGAACGAGTATGACAGGATCGTCGGAGAAGCCGGCGATAAAGCGGGTTCGATCATTGAAAATGCGAAAGAGACTGTCAGGGTAGAGCGTGAGCAGACGATGAAAGAACTCCAGGGTGAGATCGCAGGGCTTGCCGTTGCGTCTGCAGCGAAGATCGTGGGCAGGACCGCGGACGAGGACCTCTATGACCAGTTTCTGAAAGAAGTAGGTGGAACCCATGACGACACAGACGAAAACTAGTCCTGTACACTGCCCTCTTGCGGCGGTGAGGTACGCCCGTGTCCTCTACGAACTCGGGATCCCGGCTGACAGAGTGCAGAAGACCAGGGAGATATTCGAGGAAGTGCCTCAGCTCCATGATATCTTCGTGAATCCTACGATCGCGCCAGGTAAAAAGCAGAACGTGATCGACAGGGTATTTCCGGAGGAAATGAGAAACTTCCTGAAGGTTGTGTGCAAATATCAGAGGATGGATCTGATCTCTGATATATTTATCGCATATGATGAGATCTGCGATGAGCAGAATAAAGTCCTGAATGCAATACTGACATGTACTGCACCTCCGAGTGAGGAACAGAAAAAAGGAATGGAGGCGTTTCTGTGCGGAAAATACGGCGCGAAGAAAGCCAATATCAAAGTCAGTCAGGATGCGGCGCTTCTGGGAGGGTTCATCCTCCGTGTGGGAAGCGACGAGTATGACTGGAGCATGAGAGGACGCCTGAACAGATTAGAGCAAAGATTAAAGTAACCGGAGGTGAGCAAGGTGAGTTCAATCAATTCAGATGAGATTATTTCTATACTCCGGGAGGAGATAGAGAATTTTGATACAATGAGCAAGGACAGTGAAGTCGGTACTGTCGTTGCCGTAGGCGACGGGATCGCCACAATATACGGGATTGATCACGCCATGTACGGGGAGATCATCACATTCGAGACCGGACTGAAAGGAATGGTGCAGGATGTGAGGAAGGATGAGATCGGCTGCATCCTTTTCGGAAGTGATTCTGAGATCCGGGAAGGCACGAAAGTGTCCCGTACAGGAAAACGGGCGGGAGTCCCGGTAGGAGACGGGTTTGTCGGAAGAGTCGTGAACGCTCTGGGAGAGCCGGTCGACGGAAAAGGAGAGATCCGTGAGGATGATTATCGTCCCATCGAGCAGGAAGCGCCGGGGATTGTTGACCGTAAGTCGGTCAGCGTTCCGATGGAGACAGGGATCCTTTCCATCGACGCGATGTTCCCGATCGGAAGAGGCCAGCGTGAGCTGATCATCGGAGACCGTCAGACTGGAAAGACGTCCATCGCGATGGATACCATCCTGAACCAGAAGGGTAAAGATGTGATCTGTATCTATGTAGCGGTCGGACAGAAAGCGTCCACAGTCGCAAAAGTCGTGAACACGCTGAAGAGCAACGGGGCGATGGACTACACGATCGTGGTCTCCTCCACAGCGAGCGACTGCGCTTCACTTCAGTATATCGCACCCTACTCGGGAACCGCGATGGCAGAATATTTTATGTATCAGGGAAAAGACGTGCTGATCGTATATGACGATCTGTCCAAGCATGCGGTGGCGTACCGTGCCCTCTCCCTTCTGCTGGGAAGGTCTCCGGGACGTGAGGCATATCCGGGAGATGTCTTCTACCTTCATTCAAGACTGCTTGAGCGCTCCAGCCGTTTGAGCGACGAGAAGGGCGGCGGCTCCATCACGGCTCTGCCGATCATCGAGACTCAGGCGGGAGACGTATCTGCATACATCCCGACCAACGTGATCTCTATCACGGACGGACAGATCTTCCTTGAGAGCGGACTGTTCGCATCCGGTATGAGACCGGCGGTCAATGTCGGACTTTCCGTATCCCGTGTGGGCGGCGCAGCGCAGACAAAAGCGATGAAGAAAGCGTCGGGAAGCATCCGTATCGATCTTGCGCAGTACCGCGAGATGGAAGTGTTCACACAGTTCAGTTCGGATCTGGACGCTGCGACGAAAGAACAGCTTGAATACGGAAGCGGTCTGATGGAACTTCTGAAACAGCCGCTCTATCATCCGCTGAGCCTTCATGAAAAAGTCATCACACTGTGCGCGGCGACACATAAAGTGATGCTGGGCGTGGAGAAGACGAAGATCAAACAGTTCCAGCTGGATATGCTGCAGCATTTTGACACAGAATATCCGGAGATCGGTCAGGAGATCGAGGAGAAGAAAGTCCTGACAGATGAACTGATCGAAAAGATCGTGGAGACGGCGAAGGAATTCAAGAAGAGCAGGTGTTAATATGGCAAATATCAGAGAGATACAGAGCAGGATCAACAGTGTCAAAGACACGATGAAGATCACCAACGCGATGTACATGATCTCTTCTTCCAAAATGACCCATGCGAAAAAGAAGCTGGCAGATACAGAACCTTATTTCTACGGGCTGCAGGGAGAGATCTCGAGAATCCTGCGCCATCTGCCGGAACTGAGACATCGCTTCTTTGACCAGAGAGAGAAGATCCCGGTGGAAGAGAGAAAGATCGGTTCCATCGTTATCACTGCGGATAAAGGGCTTGCCGGAGCATACAATCACAATATCGTGAAAGTGGAGGAAGAGATCCTTGCAAAGCCGGGGATACACAAACTGTTCGTTGTCGGTGAGCTGGGAAGACACTACTTTTCAAAACGCGGTGTGGAGATAGATACGAATTTCCGTTATACGGTCCAGAAACCGACGATGCACAGGGCGAGGGATATCTCCGGCGCCATCATCGACCAGTTCCTGGATGGAGAACTTGATGAAGTGTATGTTGTGTACACGCGCATGGAGAATTCCGTGCAGGCGGATGCGGAGGTGATGAAACTCCTTCCTCTTGAGCGGGCGGATTTCAATGTGATGAAGATGCCGCTCAATATGTACCGGGAGGAGATCGATCTTTACCCTTCCGCCGAGGATGTGATGGACAGGATCGTGCCGAATTATGTAAACGGTATGATCTACGGCGCTCTTGTAGAAGCGTATGCCAGCGAACATAATGCCAGGATGATGGCGATGAAGTCCGCTACGGACAGCGCCCAGAGCCTGATCAAAGAACTGTCCATCTTGTATAACCGTGCAAGACAGGCGGCGATCACCCAGGAGATCACTGAGGTGTGTGCCGGCGCAAGGGCGCAGCAGAGAAAATAGGAGGAACACTATGAATAAAGGACGAATCGTGCAGGTTATGGGACCTGTCGTTGACGTATTGTTTGAAGACGGCGATCTTCCTTATATTAAAGATGCTCTTGAAGTAGACAACAACGGAAAGAAATGCATCATGGAAGTTGCCCAGCACCTCGGGAACAATGAGGTGCGCTGCCTGATGCTGGCAGCCAGCGAGGGGCTTTGCAAGGATATGGAAGTCACCGCGACCGGAGCCGGCATCAAAGTGCCTGTAGGTGAGCAGACACTGGGCAGGCTGTTTAACGTACTGGGCGAGACCATCGACGATGGAGCGCCGATTGAAGATTCAGAAAAATGGGTCATCCACAGACAGCCGCCGTCATTCGAGGACCAGAGCCCGGTCGTCGAGATCCTGGAGACAGGGATCAAGGTCATCGACCTTCTGGCTCCCTATGCAAAGGGCGGTAAGATCGGTCTGTTCGGAGGCGCCGGCGTAGGAAAGACAGTGCTGATCCAGGAGCTGATCAGAAACATCGCTACAGAGCACGGCGGATACTCTATCTTTACCGGCGTAGGGGAGCGTTCCCGTGAGGGTAATGACCTCTGGTCCGAGATGAAAGAATCAGGAGTGCTTGAAAAGACAGCCCTGGTGTTCGGGCAGATGAACGAGCCGCCCGGAGCGCGTATGCGTGTGGCGGAGACCGGACTTACCATGGCGGAGTATTTCCGTGATGAGCAGCACCAGAACGTGCTCCTCTTTATTGACAATATCTTCCGTTTCACACAGGCAGGATCCGAGGTGTCCGCTCTGCTGGGACGTATGCCTTCAGCCGTGGGATATCAGCCTACTCTGGCAACGGAGATGGGTGAACTGCAGGAGCGTATCGCTTCCACTAAGAACGGATCTGTCACTTCCGTACAGGCTGTATATGTGCCTGCCGACGATCTGACTGACCCGGCTCCGGCTACTACATTCGCCCATCTGGACGCCACCACGGTCCTTTCCAGAAAGATCGTGGAGCAGGGAATCTATCCGGCGGTGGATCCGCTGGAGTCCAGTTCCCGTATCCTTGAGGCGGACGTGGTCGGAGAAGAGCATTATGAGGTGGCGAACAAGGTTATCGCTATCCTTCAGAAATATAAGGAACTGCAGGATATCATCGCCATCCTCGGTATGGAGGAACTCTCCGACGAGGATAAAGCGACAGTCATGCGTGCGAGAAAGATCCAGAGATTCCTGTCGCAGCCGTTTTTCGTTGCCGAGACATTTACCGGGATCCCGGGAAAATATGTACCGCTCAAAGAGACGATCCGCGGTTTCAAGATGATCATCGACGGAGAGATGGATGAGTATCCGGAGTCTGCGTTCTTCAATGTGGGGACCATCGACGATGTGATCGCGAAGGCGAAAGCTGAGAGCGAAGAGGCATAGACAGGAGCGTGAACATATGGAAACATTTGGGCTGAAGATCATAGCCAGCGACAGAGTGTTCTATGACGGCAGATGCTTAAGCCTCGTCATCCCGGCGCCGGATGGAGAAAAGGGGATCCTTCCCCGCCATGAGAATATGGTCATCGCCATCGATGTAGGGATCGCACGGATGGAACTTGAGGAAGGCAGATGGACGGAAGTCGCGGTAGGGACCGGATTTGCAGAGGTCGTCAACAACCGTGTCACCCTCATTGTCGATACCGCAGAGCGCCCGGAGGAGATCGATATCCGGCACGCGCAGGAACAGCGGGAGAGAGCGGAGGAGCGGATGCGCCAGAAGCAGAGCATCCAGGAATACTACCACACTCAGGCGTCTCTTGCCAGAGCGATGAACCGTCTGAGACTGGCTCAGGACAAAAAGTGGAATCTTTAGAATATCGGAGAAATGGACAGCCTTTCCGGGGAGTTCCCGCCGGGAGGGCTGTTTTTTCGGCTCAAGCTTACACCTGACCGCCGCCCGCGTGAAGTTTTGCCGGAGCATTTTTTCTTGCATTTTAAGGATGAGTATACTACAATATTTATGTCTGTATCTGTGGGGAAATCCATAAAAAGAAACAGGGGAGAAAATTCATGAGTGAAAAGAATAACCTGCGTTCTCTGGTAGAGATCATGAACGATGTGCTGAAAACCGTTCGTGATTACTACGATTCAGAGTACGTTTACTATATTGAAAAAGAGTTCGATGATATTGAGACGATCTACGAGTGGTGCGCGGAAAATATCCCGTGGCAGAGAGACCGGATCAAGATGCTCTCCGCTGACCAGCAGCCGAAATGGATGAAGCAGGAGATCACCGATACGACGGCAGACAGCTACAGTGTGTTCCAGAAACTTGACGAGGATACAACGGCGATCCTTGCGGTCGTAGGTGTGCACAGAGGAGGATGCGACATCAGCCTGATGCGCGCGCTCCTTCCGTATATCCCCCAGGCGATCGGGCTGCAGAAGATGCAGAAACAGCAGGAATATCTGAGTTATCATGACAATCTGACCGGACTTTTGAACCGGAACAGCTTTGTCGCCTATATGGACGAGACCCCCCATGATAAACTGAGATCTCTGGGAGCGCTCTCCCTGGATATCAATGGCCTTAAGAACTTCAACAAGGAGTTCGGACGTGATTATGGGGATGAAGTGGTCATCCGTGTCGGTGAAGTGCTGGAGGAATACTTCCGGGGCGGATCTGTGTACCGGCTTACCGGAGACGAATATCTGGTCCTGGTGGAAGACGAATCTTACGAGAAGTTCACAAAACAGGTGTACGCGGCACAGAGAAAGCTGGACAATATCAGCCTTGGGCTTGTGTCCATCGGTTACGCCTGGGAAAAGCTGGATATCGATGTGACCAATCTGGTGGCGTCAGCAGAAAATATGATGCGCGATGAAAAGCGCAAGTATTATAAAAATCTGAAAAAGGGACATCATGAGCCGATCATCAAAGAGGACCTGCTCAATGATATCGAGAATGGCAACTTTATCGTCTGCCTTGTCCCGAAGTTTGATGTGAAGACCGGAAAAGTGGCGGGGGCGGAGGCTGTGGTGAGATATCACCACAAGGATCTCGGCATCGTGAATCCGGCAAGGTATCTGAACCTTCTTGAGGAGACCAGGCTGTCCCATCACCTTGACCTTTATGTTTTTGAACAGGTCTGCAAAACGCTTCACAGGTGGGATGTGGAAGGGATGCCCATGATCCCGGTCTCCGTAAATTTTGCGGGGGCGACTCTGCGGCAGGAGAGCATCGCGGACAAGATGCTCCGCCTGATCGAGAAGTACCATGTGTTCTGCGAATATCTCGAGGTGGAAGTGTCCGAGTCCTACACGGACATGAACCAGGAGATGCTGACGGAGACCAGCAGCAAGATCAGAAAGGCGAATGTGAGAGTCATCCTGGACCACTTCGGTGCGAAGAATTCCAGCTTCTCCATTCTCTCCATCATGGAGTTTGACGGGCTGAAACTGGACAAGAGCCTGATCACGAACATCGTCGGGAACCGGAGGAGCCGTATCGTGGCAAAGGCTGTCATTGATATCTGCAGACAGCTCGGCGCTTACGTGCTCGCCTCAGGTGTGGAGACGCAGGATCAGCTCAACGTTCTGGAAGAACTGGGCTGCGATTACGCACAGGGGACGCTGTTCAACAAACCGATCACGATAGAGACGTTTGAAGTACGTTATATGAAGGAATAGAGAGATGGTCAGAGTCTGGCTGGCAGATGTGACGCCCCTCTGCGATGAGGCGTGTTACAGGAAATATTATGAAGAACTTCCGCTCTTCCGAAAGAAAAAAGCGGACGCCCTGAGATCCTGTCAGGGCAGGGCGCAGAGTGCGGGAGCATGGAGTCTGTGGGGGAAGATTCGGGCAGAGTACGGTCTGCCTGAATCTTCTGCGTATAATCTGTCCCATTCGGGCAGTTTTGTGATGTGTGCTGCAGAGACAGATGCGATTCCCTGCAGGGTCGGGTGCGACCTTCAGCAGATGGGGACGCTTCGGATGAAGATCGCAGAGAGGTTTTTCTGCAGGGAAGAATATCTCACAGTCCTGGAGGGAAGAACAGAAGAAGAACAGAAAGAACTTTTTTACAGATACTGGGTGCTCAAGGAAAGCTTTCTGAAAGCGACCAGGAAAGGGATGGCTCTGCCGATGGATTCTTTTTCCATCCGGCTGGGGGAGCCTCCGGTCCTTGTAAAGCAGCCGGAAGAATTTCCGGAACAGTATCACTACAGGGAGTTCTGCATAGAAGGACTGCCGTACAAGATGGCGGTCTGCACGACAGATGAAACGATCGATCCAAAAATACATACGGAGCTGAGATTATAATTATGAGACGTGAAAGCAGAAGAGCGAGAACAAGGCGGATCCTGCTGACCGGCATGGGGTTCGGGCTCGCGGCGGGAGTGCTCGTGACCTTTGTTGCGGCGAAAGCAGTCGTGGACAGACAGGAAGAGCAGTTCACCGCTCAAAATACACAACTGGAACAGGAAAATGAGGAACTGAAACTTCAGGCATCGAAAGTATCCGCCACGGAGGACAACGCGGAGCTCCTTGCAGGGGATTCGGACGGATGGTGCCTTGCCCTTGTAAATGAAAGCCATCCGCTTGATACATCTTACGAGCCGGCGGAGCTGACACAGATCGACAGTGAGCGCTCTGTGGATTCAAGGATGGCAGAGAGCCTGCAGAAGATGTTGGACGACGGGGCTGCCGAGGGGCTGAGCATGTATGTGACATCCGCTTACCGTTCCTATGACAGGCAGCGGGAAGTGTTCAACTCTACCATGCAGGACTGGATCGACCAGGGCTACACGCCTCTCAACGCATATGACGAGACGAAGAAGTCCGTCGCCGTTCCCGGGACCAGCGAACATGCGACCGGACTTGCAGTGGACATCATCTCCTCGGAATATGAGGAACTGGATGACAGACAGGGAGATACAGACGAGCAGAAATGGCTGATGGAGCACTGCTGGGAGTATGGATTTATACTGCGTTACCCGCAGGATAAGGCGGATATAACAGGGATCATCTATGAGCCGTGGCACTACCGCTACGTAGGAGAAGAGGCGGCGAAAGAGATCACGGAAAAGGGGATCACGCTGGAGGAATATATCCTGGGACAATGACCAGTTACAGTTCACACCGTGCTCAGGAATAGGAAAATGCAGCGTCATGCTTGCATGTAAGAGGCATTTTCCTATTCCTGAGTACGAGTGGAACTCGTAACCGCCGCCTACATAAGCAGTCTTAGCGCGAAGCGCGGGACTGGAGCGCGTCAGCGCGACGAGTGCGCATGCGGGCGGCGGTCAGGTGTGAACTATGAACTACAGACAATGACCAAAAGGAACAAAGGAGTATAATTTACATAAGGAGGAAAACCATGGAAGATTTAACGTTTGGCGAACAGGTCAAGATCATTCTCGGCCGAAAAGGGATGACGATCAAGGAACTAGCGGAGACCATTGAGGAGCGGACCGGGAAAAAGATGTCCAGACAGAACCTGACGCAGCGTCTCGGACGAGACAATTTTCAGGAGCAGGATATGAGGATGATCGCTGCGATCCTGGAGTGTCCGTTCCAGCTCAGCATCATGGGTGGAGATACGGCAAAAGCGCCGGCAAGGACCGGGCGGAGGACAGAACAGGTGTCAGCCGGGGCTGCGGCGGAGCATGCAGAGACACAGGCAGTTCAGGAGGAGGCTGCTGCAGACGCAGGCGCGGTATATGAGACTTCAACGGATTCTGCGGGTGAGACCGCTGATATCGTTTCGGAGGAAGCGGAAACTGCAGGATACGCGGAACAGGAAACTGTGGAGGAAAGCGCTGCTGAAGCGTCGGCGGAAATGCCGGAAGAGGAGGAAGAGTCTCTGACAGTGGGGGCGGTTCCTGAGGAAGCTGTTCCGGAAGAGGAGAATATTTCTGCGGAAGAGCAGGACGAGAGGGACATGACGATCGGTGAACTCTATGAGATCCATGAGGAACTCTCGGAACTGGAGGAAAACGCAAAATCCGGAGAGCCGGTGGAAGTGATCAAAGAGGAACTGGAAAAGCCGAAAAAAGAGAGGTTCGGCAATTTCTTCCTGAGGAGAAAACACACAGAGCCGGAGAAAAAGGCGGAGAAAAAAGAAAAGGAAAATAACGCATCACACGAAATGCGCCTTTCAGACTCTGATGACATGCTGTCGTCTGCCGGTGTACAGAGCAGCGCGCAGAGTGCGGGGAAAGATGACTTTGAGCCTGTGATCTCCCACAATGACGTGGAGGAAGACCGGGAACAGGGCGAGGTGAACCCGTACACCGGAAGGGAATACCAGTCCAACAGTGTAAGGATGCACCCGACCAGGATCGGATATGTACAGGTATATGACAGAAGCATACATAAATGGACAGACATGACAGAATGGGCGTTCCTCGGATATCAGGAGCGGAAAAAAGCGCTTCTTGGCAAGGCGTATGAACCGCCGATCTATCTTGACTGACAGCGTCAGTGTACAAGGGGCAATGACACATTATCGGCGTACGGAGATTAGAGATGATCCCGTATGCCGATTCATGTTTTTATCGCGGAAGCGGAGCAGATACGTCCGTCCGCTTTATAAAAGGACAGAAAAGGCATGGAAAGAATGGAGTGGAGCCGTCTCCTGTGTGAACGACGGGAGCGGGAGAACGTCAGCCGGCACAGATCGACTGACCTGAGAAGTGAATTTGAAAAAGATTATCACCGGATCATCGGCAGTGCCTCCTTCCGGCGCCTGCAGGACAAGACCCAGGTGTTCCCGCTGGATAAGAGTGATTTTATCCGGACCCGGCTGACGCACTCGCTGGAGGTGGCGTCTCTGGGAAAATCACTGGGGCAGAATATCGGCGAAAATATCCTGAAATATCGTAAAGATCCCGGTTTTACGCCGAAGATGAGGGAGGATATCACCCATATCCTGGAGTGCGCGGGGCTGATCCATGATATCGGAAATCCGCCGTTTGGTCATTTTGGGGAAGAAGCGATCAGGGAGTGGTTTGAGAAACATCTCCCGAAACTTATGTTTTTCGGAAAGCCTGTGGAAAAGATGCTGAACGGGCAGATGAAGCAGGATTTTCTTCATTTTGAGGGAAATGCACAGGCGCTGCGCCTTGTGACCAGGCTTCATTACCTTGTAGATGAACACGGGATGAACCTGACCTACGCCCTGCTCAATACGATCATAAAATATCCGGTCCCGTCCACTGAGATCAACACAGCGAGCGGGAACATCAAGGACAAGAAGATGGGGTATTATCTGGCGGATGAAGAGACGTTCAAAAAGATCACCGGCGCGACAGGGACGGGAAACAGGCGGCATCCCCTTACTTATATCCTGGAAGCGGCGGATGACCTGGCGTATAAGACGGCGGACATTGAGGATGCATTTGTGAAAGGATTTATCACATACTATACGCTGGAAAAAGAACTCTCATCGATCGAGGGATCTTTTCAGGATGCGGGATTCCGTCCGCTGGACAAGCTGCGCAGGCTTTACGCGAGGGGGCAGGAGAAAGGCGTGAGCAGTCCAGAGTCCTACGCGGTGAAGAACTGGATCGTGAGCGCGCAGGGGTTTCTGATCAACTGCGCTACCTATGGATTTACTTCAAACTATGACGCGATCATGGAGGGGATTTTCGGACAGGATCTGTTCAGTGGTACTTTTGGGGAGCCGCTGATGGAACTGCTGGGCGGCCTGGCATACCGCCGCGTATTTACTTCCCGCGCGATCTACGAGATGGAACTGACAGAGTCAGCGATCCTTGATTTCCTGATGGACCGGCTTGTCCACGCCGTTCTGTACTATGATACCGAGGGGAAGATGGACTCGACAGATATCCGTGTCGTATCCTTTATCTCTGACAATTATAAAAATGCTTACCGCCTTCAGGCAGAAGGAAAGAGCGAGGCGGAAAAACTGTATCTCCGCCTGCTCCTTGTCACGGACTATGTGTGCGGGATGACAGACAGCTATGCGAAAAGCCTTTATCAGCAGATGAAAGGGATACTGTAAGCAAAGCCTTTGGCAGGGTGATTTGATATGTGTTTATCCGGGCATTTCATTTTCGCCGCCGGTACGCTTTGCCGTATCAAGGTAACGGCACCAGTGTCCGAAGTCAGCACTGTCGTTTCGTTCTTCTTCGCTGAGTTCCAGTTCCTCTGCATAGGAACGGGTGAACTGGGGGAAACCGAAGAGTTCAGCGGCTCTTGCTTCACGGGGATCATAGATCCCGGGAACGCCCAGCCACACATTACCTTCCTCCTCCACCAGAAGGAGATGCCCGTAGTTGTGATAACCGTGGAGCAGGAAACTGTTGTTCGCGAGCGTCCAGAATTTTTTCGGAAGCCGGGTAAGGTCTGAACGCTGGATCTTTCTGGCAGAAGAGTGGTCCGGAGCGGATTCGGTTCGGCACTGTGCTTCGGGCGAGTTTCCGGGGGGAGCATCTGCTGCAGTTCCGGGAGTGTCCGATGAATTTCCGGAGGAATCCGCCGCAGTTCCGGGAGAAGTTGTATCAGGTACACCCTCGGGTACCACCTCAGGAACGTCCTCAGCGATTTCCGGCGGATCCTGCGGATCAAGCGGAGCCTGCAGATCAGACAGATCCTGAAGATTACCGCTGGTATCCCTCTCTTCGGGACTCTGCGAAGCTGCTTCGGGAGAGGCGGGCGCGGGTTCTCTGAGCTCGGCAGGATCTGCATCAAAAAGCTGCCCGGAGGCGATCCAGAAGATGGGCGGGTTCCCTCCGGGGAGGCGGACCAGGAAACCGTCTATCTCGGAGAGGGAGCGCTCTTCCGGAAAAGTGGATTCGGATACGGGAAGCCGTGCGGATATGGTGCGGTTAAAGCAGGTCAGAGCAGCGATCCGGCTCCCTACCATGTCCCCGTCCTGGAGACAGAATGCCCAGAGCTCTAGGGAAGCACCGTTCCCTGTCCCGATCCCGCGGAGGTGGATCTGGAGGATGCAGGATTGATAGTGTCGTGCGATCTTTAGGAAACCGACGTTTCTTCTGCGCGTTTTATTTTGATATTCATACAGATAATAGATACCGGGATTCATGAATGACCTCTTATCTTGTCTTTTCTGTGCTAGTTTATTCAGAGAGGGCAGGAAAAAGAACCGGGAAAGGATGGAATGAGATGGAAGACAGGATTCGGGAAGAACAGTCTGCCGGCAGTGAACTGGATAAAAAATTTATGCGGGAAGCCATAAAACAGGCGAAGAAAGCATATGCCCTTGACGAGACGCCAATCGGCTGTGTGATCGTCCACGACGGAAAGATCATCGGCAGAGGATATAACCGGCGCAATACGGATAAAAGCCCTCTTGCCCATGCCGAGATCACTGCCATAAAAAAGGCGAGCAGAAAACTCGGGGACTGGAGACTGGAGGAGTGTACGCTCTATGTGACGCTGGAACCCTGTCAGATGTGCTCCGGCGCGATCATCCAGTCAAGGATCCCACGGGTGGTCGTGGGCTGTATGAACCCGAAGGCAGGGTGTGCCGGGTCCGTGCTGAACCTGCTGCAGGTGGAGCGTTTCAACCATCAGGCGGAGCTGACCACCGGAGTGCTGGAAGAAGAGTGCAGCGGGATGATGAAGCGGTTTTTTAAGGAACTGAGGGAGCGGAAGAAAAGGGAAAAAGAGAGACGAGAGAAAGAGTGTATGGTAAAGCGCGCATCAGTATAGAAATAGAAAATAAAAAACTCCGGAATATGCCAGCAGGATTGCGGCATATTCCGGAGACTTTTTCTTTTTAACGTGCATTGCGCTTCGAACTCGGCTAACAGGCGTTACCCCGGCAGTTAACTCAGCCCAGGCACCCTCACGGCACCCGAGAGCTCCTGCTTAGTGCTGCTCCGTTCCCGACCTGACACGGTTCACAGGTTCCCGTCGCGTGAGACCCGGACATCAACGTCACTTACCGGGGGCAGCCCTGCCGGCTGTCGCCCTCTGCGCAATATCACCCCTGCTATAGCGGATTGCAGGTACAAGGTACCGCTAACACCCCGGCTGCACAAATCATAATTTTACATGGTTTTCCCGCAAATGTCAATGGATGGGGGACTTTTTACAGTGTTTTTGTATAGCTTTTTCCGACAGAATAAACTAGAATGGAAAATGAGAGATCACAGTGGAACGTAACGGTGAGAGGGGAAATACATGAAGATAGAAGTGAAAACGAAGAATGAATGGAGAAAGGTGATCCTCCTTGCGGCAAAGATCGCGGTGGGGAGCAGTGCCGCAATCTATATCGCCCAGATACTGGGGCTGGAGTACGAGGCCTCAGCGGGGACTATAGCGCTCCTTACCCTGGTGACGACGAAGTGGGAGACGGTGAGGCTGTCCGTGTACAGGCTTGTCACATTTGTATTTTCCGTCGTTTTGGCGGGGATCACTTTTGAATGCCTTGACAGTGAATGGATCGCGTATGGGGTATATATCTTTTTTCTCTTCGGGATCAGCAGCGCGCTGGGATGGAAGGCGACCATCTCTGTCAACGCGGTGATCGGTACACATTTTTTGACGAGCAGGGATTTCGGGTATGAATTTGTGCGGAATGAATTCCTCCTGGTGCTGATCGGGATCACGATCGCTGTGATACTGAACCTGTTCCACGATTACCGGAGCCAGAGAGAATATCTGATCCATAATATGCGTGTCACGGAGGAGAGGCTCCGGGCGATCCTGCTGGAACTGGCGTCTTATCTCGCCAGCGAGGAGATGCAGAGAAATGTCTGGGACGACATCAAAAGCCTGGAGGCAGATCTGCAGGGATATATCGGAGATGCCTATGAATATCAGGACAATACATTCCAGTCTCATCCAGGCTATTATATTGACTATTTTGAGATGCGGATGAAACAGCTCAGTACGCTCCATAATCTCCACTACGAGGCGAAACGGATCCGCATGATCCCTGCCCAGGCGCAGATCATTGCAGATTATATCCGGTATCTTTCGGATTATGTGGTAGAGCATAATTCTCCGGAGGAGCAGATCGGGAAGCTGGAACAGATCTTCATTGACATGAAAGACGAACCGCTCCCGGAGAGCAGAGAAGAGTTCGAGAACAGAGCGGTGCTCTATCATATCCTGATGGACCTGGAAGAATTCCTGATCATGAAGAGGCGTTTTATCAACGGACTGAATGAAAAACAGAGAGAACTATACTGGAAGGACGAAAAAACAGACAAGGAGGCGGCGAAGC
The DNA here is from genome assembly GCA_019119205.1 of Candidatus Mediterraneibacter intestinavium. Taxonomy (GTDB): domain Bacteria; phylum Bacillota; class Clostridia; order Lachnospirales; family Lachnospiraceae; genus Mediterraneibacter; species Mediterraneibacter intestinavium. Next base: position 57,539 of record DWXK01000062.1, on the reverse strand, counting down.
GATGAAGATCCTGCTCACAGCCATTAACGCAAAATATATCCATTCTAATCTGGCAGTCTACAGTCTGCGGGCATATGCACAAAAATATGCAGAGAACCAGGCGCCGGAGATCCAGATCAAAGAATATACGATAAACCAGCCGGTGGATGAGATCCTCATGGATCTCTACGGGGAACATCCGGATGTGATCTGCCTCTCGTGCTATCTTTGGAATATCACTTATGTAGAAATGCTCCTGGAGGAACTGCCCAAAGTGCTGCCTGATACGAGACTCTGGCTGGGAGGCCCTGAAGTCTCGTACAATGCGCCGCAGATGCTGGGAGAGTATCCGATGGTGGAAGGTATCATGTGCGGGGAGGGAGAGGAGACTTTTCTGGAATTGACAGAGTATTTCCGCGGACAGGGAAAGCGCCTGGAGGAGATCAGGGGGATCGCATTCCGGATGCTGTCGGGAAGCGTGAAGGTGAACGCGGCGCGAAAGATCCTGGATCTGAGCACAGTCCCCTTTGTGTATGAAGATCTGGAAAACTTCCAAAACAGGATCATTTATTACGAGTCCAGCCGTGGCTGCCCCTTCTCGTGCAGCTACTGTCTGTCGTCTGTCGATAAAACCCTCCGGTTCCGGGAGATTGAACTGGTAAAGAGGGAACTGCAGTTTTTTATCGACCATGAGGTGCCCCAGGTGAAGTTTGTGGACCGTACGTTCAACTGCCGTCACGATCACGCCATGGCAGTCTGGAGTTATATCAGGGAACATGACAGGGGAAAGACAAATTTTCATTTTGAGATCGCGGCGGACCTTCTGAACGAGGAAGAGATCCGTCTGATAAACAGCATGAGACCCGGACTGATCCAGCTTGAGATCGGGGTACAGTCCACCAATGAGCGGACGATCCGGGAGATCAGGCGCTCCATGAAAACAGAGCAGGTCAAAGAGACCGTGGCGCGGATCCGGGGAAGAGGAAATGTCCATCAGCATCTGGACCTGATCGCGGGGCTGCCTTATGAGGACTACGCCAGCTTTGCGGCGTCTTTTAACGAGGTGTACAGCATGCGCCCGGAGCAGCTCCAGCTTGGATTCCTGAAGGTGCTCAAAGGTTCTCTGATGCAGGAAAAGACAGGGGAGTATGAGCTCTTTTATCAGGACAGGCCGCCTTATGAAGTGCTCTCCACCCGCTGGCTCTCCTACGGGGATATCATCCGGCTGAAAAAAGTGGAAGAGATGGTGGAGGTGTACTATAACAGCGCCCAGTTCGCCAACACGATGCGGGAACTGGAGAAGGAGTTCGATTCACCGTTTGAAATGTATGAAGCGATGGGAAGATATTATGAGGAAAATGGTCTTTTCGGCGTGAGCCACTCCAGGATCTCCAGATATGAGATACTGTATCGTTTTATCTGCGGACTGGATGTGAAAGATCCGGAAGAATACAGAGGGTGGTTGACATTGGACCTGTATTTGAGAGATAATGTGAGAAACCGTCCGGGATTCCTGGGAGAAAACAGTGTGAAAAAAGAAGACGCGGCAGCGTTTTATAAGATGGAAGCGCAGGAGCATTTCTATCTGCGGGACTATGAAGGCTATGACAGCCGGCAGATCAGGAAGATGACGCATCTGGAGAGATTCCGGGGAAAGCTGCTCCTCTTTGATTACAGGCATCGTGATCCGCTGAATTCGGATGCGGCAGTGCAGGATGTCACCGGATGGCGCAGCGTTACAGGATGGGAGCAGTGACAGAGGCTGGCGCTGTACGCAGGAACAGGACAGGGAAGCCGGCAGTTCGGACGGCGCTGTACGAAAGGAAGGACAGAGGCTCATGAATTTTTATGATAAAAAAGTAAGAAGGATCATATCTATTATCATTATGGTCGTGATCGTGGCGATGCTTGCCACAATGGTGATCCCGTATCTGATGTAACGGCAGGGCGAGGTCCCGCCGTATGGGCGGGAGACGCGAAAGGGCACAAAAAGAGCGGAGAAGGCAGAAGAGCAGAAAAGACAGAAGCGGTTTGGAATGAGTTGGGAGCGGATGAGCTTTGGCTGAGAGAAGGAAACGGAAAAGAAGCAGAAGAGATTCAGAGAAGAGAACACTGATCGGGCTGGCAGTGCTCCTTGTGTGTGCGCTGGCAGTCATACTTGTCGTGCAGGTGACGATACGGCGGACCATCAGCGGATACGATCCGGATATCATCATAGACGGCGTGTCGATCGGTGAGACGGATGTTTCGGGGATGACTGCAGAGGAAGCGAAAGCTGCTGTTGAGAGTGCGTCTCAGAGTTACGCGGATGAGGAGATCATACTGACCCTGGAAAACGGAGAGCAGGGAAGCACGACGCTGGGAGAACTGGGACTTTCTGTGAAAGATCTGGACAGGATCGTGCAGGAAGCGGCGGATTATGGAAAAAAAGGAAATGCGGTAGACAATTATAAGATACTGAGAAGTTCGGAGGAAGGAACAAACAGCAAGACGTTTGAGATCGAATATCAGGTGACAGAAGAGTCGGCGCAGGAGGCGCTGGACGCCAGCCTGAAAGACCTGCTGAAGTCTCCTGTGAACGCGCGCCTGACGCAGCAGGGCGGGGAGACACAGCTCATAGATGACGAGCAGGGCGAGGTGATCGACCTGGAGAAGACAGTGGCGAACATCAATGACCTGATCGGAGGAGAATGGGACAAAAAGGGTGGTACAGTGCAGGCGGAAGTGAGCTACGAAGATGCCGGGATCGTATCGGAGGACCTGAGCGGGCTCACGGATGTGCTCGGATCTTACAGCACGTATTATGGAGACGGCGATTCCGGACGGACTATGAACGTGGAATCCGGCGCCGGCCATATCAATGGGATCCTGGTACAGCCCGGGGAGGAAGTCTCTGCCAACGCGCTGATGGAACCGTACACGGAAGAGAACGGGTATGGCATGGCAGCCTCCTACGAGAACGGGGAGGTTGTAGATTCCATGGGAGGCGGGATCTGCCAGGTGTCTACGACTCTTTACAATGCGCTGCTCCTTGCCGAGGTGGAGATCACCGAGCGGTATGCGCACTCCATGCTGGTATCTTACGTGGAGCCGTCCATGGACGCAGCGATCGCAGATGATGTGAAGGATCTGAAGTTTAAGAACAACAAGGAGGATCCGATCTATATAGAGGCGGTGCTCTCTGACGGAAATATCGGATTTAATATCTACGGGAAAGAGACGAGAGCCGAGAACCGCTCCATAGAGTTTGAGAGCGAGACTATTGAGACGATAGAATCGGATGAGATCCGATATGTGGCTACAGACGACTACATCGGAGAAATGTATACGAGCAGTTCCTCGCAGGAAGGGCTGACAGCGCAGCTCTGGAAGATCGTATACGAAGACGGAGAGGAAGTCAGCCGGGATACGGTAAACTACAGTCAGTATAACGGATCGGCGGAGACGGTTTCCGTGGGTACAGCCTCGGACAATGAGGAAGACACAGAGAAGATGAACGCGGCCATCGAGATGCAGGATGAGGAACAGATCCTTGCCGCGATCCAGGAGATTACAGAAGGAAGTTCGGAAGAATGACAATGAGGACCGGAATGATATCGCAGACTGCCTGGCGCAGGTCTGTGGGAAAACAATTTCATAACAGACGCCCGGGAGAAGTCTCCGGCATGGACAGGGAGAGCGTCAGCGCCCTGATCGGGACCGGCGGTGCAGACGCTGTGGTCTGGGCGGAGGCGTCAGCCTTTGGAAACTCCGGAAGGACCGGGTTCTATGCCGTGCTGGAGGCGGCGGGAAACGTGGCAGCAGGAGGAGCAGTCCCTGCGGGGCTCTCTGCCAGGATAGTCCTTCCTGCGGGAGCAGAAGAGGAGGAACTGCGCTCTCTTGCCGCGGGAGTGGAGGAAGCCTGTTCCTGGCTGGATCTTCAGGCAGCATGCGTACAGGGAGAAGTCTCTCCTGCGGTCAGGTGTCCGGTCATCACCGTTACTGCTGCGGGCAGCATACCGCATGATATGTGCGGGCACGACGGTGCGGCGGAGAAAGATGCAGTACGGAATGACATGGTGCAGAATGACGCTGTGCAGAATGGCGCAGTGCAAAATGACACGGTGCTAAATGGCACGGCAGGAAGCGGCGGGAAAGCCGGGAGATATCCGGGAATCATGTATCCCGGACAGGAGATCATCCTCTGCGGGTATGCGGGACTGGAAGGCACGCTCCGGATACTGGACGAAGCGGAAGAGGAACTGAGCAGCCGTTTTGTCCCGTCTTTCCTTGCGGGAGCGAAAGCGCTGAAAAAGGACCTGGTGACGCCGGAAGTGATCCGAAAGGCATGCAGCCTGAGAAAAGAAGCGGACAACGGACAGAGCCGCCCTCTTGTCACTGCAGTGAGACAGATCGGCAGCGGCGGGCTCCTCGCCGCCCTGTGGGATATGGCAGAGCTGTCAGGGACAGGGATCGAAGTGGATATGCACTGTATGCAGCTGAAACAGGAAACCGTGGAGGTATGTGAATATTTCCGCCTGAATCCTTACCAGATGACGTCGGCGGGAAGCTTTCTTCTGGCGGCAGATCATGCGGATGAGGTGATCGGGGCGCTGGAGGGGGCCGGCGCACGAGCCGGAAGGCTTGGGGTTGCCAGGGCGCAGAACGCGCGGGTGATCACAAGCGGAGAAGAGACAAGGTATCTGGACCGTCCCGCACCGGATGAACTGATACGGTGGTGGGAAGAACGTCTGTCCGGGTTACGAGTTCCTGAGCACGGTGTGAACTGTAACCTGTCCGGAGAAAGAAAATAAAGGGAAGGAACGCCGGAGAAGGGCGGGACTTCATGATCAGGAGGTAAAAGATATGAACGAGAAAAAAGAAGCGCTGCGTCTGGAGATCTTAAGGGATATCGAGAAGAACAGCCGCGTGGACCTGGGCGAGCTTGCAGTTCGCCTTGGTGTGGAGGAAGTTGACGTTGCAAATGAGATGGCAGAGATGGAAAAGGAAAGGATCATCTGCGGATACCACACTCTGATCGACTGGGACAGAGCGGGCGTGGAGATGGTGACCGCTCTGATCGAGGTCCGCGTTACCCCGCAGAGGGACCGCGGTTTTGACCGTATCGCGGAGAGGATATACAATTATCCGGAAGTCTATGCAGTTTATCTGATCTCCGGAAGCTATGATCTTCTCGTAACGCTGGAGGGCAAGACGCTCAAAGAAGTGTCGAGGTTTGTGTCCGAGAGGCTGTCGCCCATTGACGAAGTCCTCAGCACCGCCACCCATTTTATCCTTAAGAAATACAAAGACCACGGCACGATCATGGTGCCGAAAAAAGGGTCGGAAAGGATGCTGGTGACGCCGTAATGAGAAATCCATTATCAAAGAAGATCATAGACATCCAGCCTTCCGGGATCCGCAAATTTTTCGATGTGGCAAACGAGATGGAAGATGCGATCTCTCTGGGTGTGGGGGAACCGGATTTTGACACGCCGTGGAGGATCCGCGAGGAAGGTATCTTCTCTCTTGAGAGAGGAAGGACATTTTATACATCCAATGCAGGACTGCAGGACCTGAGAAATGAGATCTGCAGATACCTGAAGAGAAAAATCGGGGTCTCCTATGATCCGAAGAAGGAGACGCTGGTCACAGTGGGAGGCAGCGAAGCGATCGACATCGGGCTGCGCTGTATGCTGGATGAGGGGGACGAGGTGCTGATCCCTCAGCCCAGTTATGTTTCCTACCTGCCATGTACGCTGATGGCAGACGGGGTCCCGGTGGTGATCCCGCTGCAGTATGAGAATGAGTTCAAGCTGACAGTGGAAGATCTGGAAAAATATACCACCCCGAAGACAAAGGTGCTCGTCATGCCGTTCCCCAACAATCCGACGGGATCGATCATGACAAAAGAAGACCTGGAACCGGTGGCAGAGTTTGTAAAGGAACACGATCTCTTTGTGATCTCTGATGAGATCTATTCCGAACTGACCTATATGGGAGAGCATGCCTCCATCGCATCTCTGCCGGGGATGCGCGAGCGTACCATCGTGATCAACGGATTTTCCAAGGGCTTTGCGATGACAGGATGGCGTCTCGGATACTGCTGCGGACCGGAAAACATCATTGAACAGATGACAAAACTCCACCAGTATGCGATCATGTGCGCGCCCACCACAAGCCAGTATGCGGCGGCAGAGGGCTTAAGAAACTGCGAGGATGAAGTGCAGGAGATGCGCCGTTCTTATAATGAGAGAAGGCGTTTCCTCATGAGCGAGTTTAAGAGGATGGGGCTGGAATGCTTCGAACCGTACGGCGCATTCTATGTCTTCCCCAGTATCAAAGAGTTTGGGATGAGTTCTGAGGAATTCGCCACAAGGCTCCTCAATGAGGAAAAGGTCGCTGTCGTGCCGGGGACCGCGTTCGGTGAGTGCGGAGAAGGGTTCCTGAGGATCTCCTATGCATATTCGATCGAGGATCTGAAAGAAGCGCTCGGAAGGGTAGAGCATTTCATCGGACGCCTGCGTGGACAGAGAAAGTGAAAAAAGAGGCTGCGGCGGGGAAAATATATTGATTAAGGGACCTGCCGCAGGTTTTTTATGTAGTAGAAAAGGAGACAGGAGAAATGTTCAATATCGTGCTGTTAGAGCCGGAGATCCCGGCGAATACGGGAAATATCGGGAGGACCTGCGTGGCGACGGGAAGCCGTCTCCATCTGATCGAGCCGCTCGGGTTCAGCCTCAGCGAGAAAGCGCTGAAACGTGCGGGGATGGATTACTGGAAGGATCTTGATGTGACTACCTATATAGACTATCAGGATTTCCTGGAGAAAAATCCGGGGGCAAAGATCTATATGGCGACGACAAAGGCGCAGAAAGTCTACACAGAAGCCGCCTATGAGGACGGATGCTATATCATGTTCGGGAAGGAGAGCGCGGGGATCCCGGAGGAGATCCTTGTGGAGAATCAGGAGAACTGCGTGAGGATCCCTATGATAGGGGATATCCGTTCCCTGAACCTTGGAAATTCAGCTGCCATTGTGCTGTATGAGGCGCTGAGGCAGAACGGATTTGCGGGAATGAACCTGGAAGGAGATCTGCACCGGCTGTCATGGAAGTGAGAAACGGAGCGGAAATAATAAACATAGATGGATCCCCGGCAGGAGGAGACACAACGTCCTGCCGGGGATCCTTTTTCTGCGCCGGTGATCGTAACAGCCAGTTTGTTCAGTATACTTATAAGTGATGGTAATAGGTGAAAATCATTGTTTCTGATAAATGTTTTGAAAAAAATATGATCGTGTTATATAATACCCGTATACTTGCTTATAAAAATCGTAAAATTAATGTAAGTATGAAGTTGTGCGTATTGGAAAAAATATCTCAACAGAAAGGTGGTGGAGCGGATATGGTTGAGGAGACGATCCGTACGATCCGTGAGGCAGAGAAACAGGCAGATGAGATCGTGAAGAGGGCCGAGGAAGAGAGCGGCAGCATCCTGGCAGAGGCGAAAGAGAAAGCTTCTGCGATGAAGGAAGAGGCGGTTCAAAAAGCAAGGGAAAGTGCTGCGGCAGTCACAGCGGAGGCACAGAAGAAAGCGGCGGAAGCCGGAGAAAAAGACGCGCAGGAACTCAGCGCAGAGATCGGTAAGCTGAAAGATGCGGCTCTTAAGAGGGAAGCGGAAGCAGTCGATCTTGTGATCTCTCAGGCAGTGTGATGCAGCGGAAGAGTTACTGTTCACTCTTATACTCAGAAAAGGAACACAACAGAAAATAAAACAGAAAAGGAGGGGATAAGACTATGGCAGTACTTGAGATGCAGCGGATCAGCATCTGTGCCATGAAGAGAGACAGGAAAGCGATTCTTGAGAAACTGCAGAGCTTCGGTGCCCTGGAAGTGAACCATGTGATCGGGGAGGATCCTGATTTCGTGAGGATGGATACTGCAGGACAGAAGATGGGCTTTGAGAAGGCTGCGGCGTCCGCAGACCAGGCGCTTGAGATCCTGGAAAAATATGCCCCGGAGAAGAAATCTATGTTTGCCGCCCTGGAAGGAAAAGAACTGATCGAACTGGAGACGGGGCGGAAGGTCCAGGAAGAGCGGAGAGAACTGCTGAAGACGGCGAAGGCTGTCTATGAGCTGGATCGGGAACACGCGGAGCAGCTCGCCGCCATCACGAAACTGGAGAACAGCATTGAAAGCCTCACCCCCTGGCTTGCGCTGGATGTGCCAATGAAGCAGAACGGGACGAGAAGGACTGCGATGCTTCTGGGATCCATGCCGGGAGAGATGACCCTTGAGCGGATCTATGAGGTGCTCGCTGAAAAGGTCCCGGATGCGGTCGGGGTGGACGTCCATATCGTCTCAGCGGAACAGAGCGCGGTTTATCTTGCGGTGATCTGTATGAAAGAAGATTCCGCTCAGGTGGAAGAGGCACTGCGGAGCGAAGGATTTGCAAGACCTGCACAGGTGTGGGACGACGTTCCGGCATACCAGAAAAAGGAACTGGAAGGTCAGATCGCGGACTGCAGGCAGCGCATCGCCCAGATCGAGGAGAAGATCAGGGGATACGCTGATCAGAGAGAAAACCTGAAGATCGTGGCGGACTATTACAGGGTCCGGGCGGACAAATATGCGGTGCTGGGACAGCTCCCGCAGTCAAAAAGGACGTTTGTCATAAGTGGTTATATCCCGAAGAATATCGCGGCTCAGGTGGGGGAATACCTGACCGGGAAATATGACTGTACAGTGGATATCGAAGAATTGAAGGAGGACGAGGAAGCGCCGGTGATCCTGAAGAACAATCCGTTCTCATCCAGTATGGAAGGGGTTGTGGAATCCTACGGACTTCCCACAAAAGGGGAGATCGATCCGACGACCATCATGTCGTTCTTCTATGTGTTTTTCTTCGGGATGATGCTCTCGGATGCGGCTTACGGGCTGATCGTCGCAGTGGTGTGCGGGATCCTGGTGCATAAGTACCCCAGGATGTCAGTGGGGATGAGAAAATCCCTGAAACTGTTCTTCTACTGCGGAATCTCCACTGTGGTGTGGGGCGTCCTGTTCGGCGGTTATTTCGGGAATATCGTGGATATCGTCTCGGAGAAATTTTTCGGGACAAAGATGGTCGTTCCGGCACTCTGGTTTGTGCCGCTGGATGAGCCGATGAAACTTCTGCTCTTCTCGCTGCTTTTCGGAGTGATCCACCTGTTTACCGGTCTGGCGATCAAAGGTTACATCTGTATCAGGGACGGAAAGATCATGGATTTCTTCTGTGATGTGGTGCTCTGGTTCATGCTCCTGATCGGGCTGATCCTGATGCTCCTTCCGAGCAGCCTGTTCGCATCCATCGCGCAGATGACGATCGTATTCCCGGAAGCGCTGAATACGCTGGCAAAGGTGCTGGCAGCGGCGGGCGCCATCGGCATCGTACTGATGTCCGGGCGCAGCAATAAGAACCCGGCACTGCGCATCGCACTTGGGGCATATGACCTGTACAATATCACCGGATGGCTGAGCGACGTGCTGTCCTACTCGCGTCTGCTGGCGCTGGGACTGGCGACCGGAGTTATCGCATCGGTCATCAACCAGATGGGAAGCATGCTCCCGAATAATGTGATCGGGGTTGTTTTCTTCATCCTGATCTTCCTCGTCGGGCATGCCATGAATCTGGCGATCAACCTGCTGGGCGCATACGTACACACGAACCGCCTGCAGTTTGTGGAATTCTTTGGTAAATTTTATGAGGGCGGCGGCCGGCCGTTCAATCCTTTTAAAGAAAATACAAAATATGCAGATATTAAGGAGGAAACTTTATCATGAGTGAATTAGGAATCGTTTATGCATTACTTGGAGCGGCTGTGGCTGTTCTTCTTTCCGGTACGGGATCGGCGATCGGCGTCGGTATCGCGGGTCAGGCTGCAGCGGGTGTTGTGACAGAGGATCCGAGCAAGTTTGCGAAAGTTCTGATCATCCAGCTTCTTCCCGGTACACAGGGACTTTACGGACTTCTGATCGGATTTATCACTCTGTCAAAGATCGGTGTGCTGGGCGGAGGACTCGCAGACATTTCCGTTCAGACTGGACTCCTCATCCTTGCGGCGTGCCTGCCGATCGGAGTAGTAGGACTTCTCTCCGCGATCGCACAGGGCAAGACGGCGGCTTCTTCCATCGGTATCGTGGCGAAGAAACCGGAGCAGTTCGGTAAGGCGATGCTGTTCCCGGCAATGGTTGAGACCTACGCCATCCTTGCTCTGCTGATCTCCTTCCTGGCAGTGAGCGGAATCCAGGTATAAGCCTGAGGCAGGAAATCGGGAAACTGACTGAATCAAGAAGGAGAACGGAACATGAGTGGACTGGAGAAAATGAAAGCCCAGATCCTGGAGGAAGCAGAGAACTCTGCACGGGAGATCCGGACAAAAGCGCAGGAGGAAGCGCAGAAGATCCTTGACGGCGCCCGGGAAGAGGCGGATAAGGAAGCTTCACGGATCGCCCGGGAGGCGGAGAAAGAGGCGCAGGAGTATGCGGCCCGTGCGGTTTCTGCCCGGGACATGCAGAGGAAACAGGCTTACCTGGCGGCAAAACAGGAAGTCATACAGGAGATCCTCCGCAAGGCATACGAGAAAGTCCTGGATCTGGATGACAAAGAATATTTTGGATTTATGGAAAAGCTGCTTGAGAGATATGTGCTTCCGGAGAGCGGAGAGATCCGGTTTACAGAGAAGGATCTTAAGAGGATGCCCGAAGGATTCTCAGGCAGGGTGAAGACGATCGCGGCAGCAAAAGGCGGAAGCCTGGAGATCTCCAATGAGCCGTGTGCAGCGGAGGGCGGATTCCTCCTGGTATACGGCGGAGTGGAAGAAAACTGTACGATAAAAGCAGTGTTTGATTCAAAGAGAGAAGAATTATCGGATCAGGTGAACAGGATGCTGTTTGCCTCCGGCAGGGAGGGATAGATTTGGGGAAGACAAAGTATACCTATGCGGTTGCCCGTATACGTGCCCTTGAAACCTCACTCCTTACCGACGCGGTGATCGAACAGCTCCTGGCGTGCAAAACGGCGGAGCAGGCGCTGCAGCTTCTGATCGAGAAGGGCTGGGGAGACGCATCTTCGGGAAATGATATGGATGCGGTCTTAAGCAGAGAGGAAGAGAAGACGTGGAAAGTGATCCGGGATGTTGCCCCGGATATGAGCGTCTTTGATGTCCTTTCCTACCCGAAGCTGTATCACAACCTGAAAGCTGCGATTAAGGAAGTGTGCACGGAAGTGCGGAATCCTAACATCTTTTACGACGACTGTTCCATCCCCGGGGAGGAGATGCTGAAGATCGTCGAGAACAAAGATTTTGCACGGCTTCCGGGAAATATGCCCCGAACGGCGCAGGAGGCGTTTGAGACCCTGCTCCATACAAGGGACGGGCAGCTATGCGACATCATGATCGACAAGGCGGCCCTGGAAGCGATCCGGGATGCCGGACGCCGCTCCGGCGAGCCGATCATTGATGATTATGCGGATACCACAGTAGCGATCGCGGATATCAAGATCGCGGTCCGTTCACAGAAGACAGGAAAATCCGCAGACTTTATGCACAGCGCCATGGCGGAGTGCCGGGGAGTCAGCGTGGAACAGCTGATCCGGGCGGCGCTCTCCGGAATGGATGAGATCGCCCAGTATCTGGAAGGAACTTCCTATGCGGGCGGGGCAGAGGCGCTGAAAGAATCGCCGTCGGCGTTTGAACGCTGGTGCGATAACCGTATGATCGAGACCATGAAACCGCAGAAATATGAGACGTTTTCTGTGGGACCCCTGCTGGGGTATCTGATCGCGAGAGAGAACGAGATCAAGACAGTTCGGATTATTCTGACCGGAAAACAAAATCATTTTCCGGACGATGCGATCCGGGAAAGGATAAGGGAGATGTATGTATAAGATTGCAGTGATCGGCGATTACGACAGTATTTACGGATTCGCCACTCTGGGCCTTTCCATCTGCCCTGTAAAGACCCGGGACGAAGCGCGTGAGAAACTCAGACAGCTTGCGGACGGGCAGTACGGGATCATCTATATCACCGAGGCTGCGGCAGCGGAGCTGGAAGAAGAGATCGAGGAGTACCGGGAGAAGACGCTCCCGGCGATCATCCGGATCCCCGGAGTATCCGGGAACACCGGAGCCGGTGTGGAAGGCGTCAAGAAGACCGTGGAGCAGGCGGTCGGGTCAGATATTCTGTTTGGAGGAGTAAGTGAATGAGCACAGGAGTAATAAAGAAAGTCGCAGGACCTCTCGTCATCGCAGAGGGAATGCGTGATGCAAATATGTTTGACGTGGTCCGTGTGTCAAAACAGCGTCTGATCGGCGAGATCATTGAGATGCACGGAGACGAGGCGTCGATCCAGGTCTACGAGGAGACTTCCGGCCTGGGACCGGGAGAACCGGTGGAATCGATGGAAGTCCCAATGTCCGTTGAACTGGGACCGGGACTGATCACAAGTATCTATGACGGGATCCAGAGACCTCTGGACGACATCATGAAGATCTCAGGAAACAACTTAAAGCGCGGCGTGGAAGTTCCTTCCCTGAAGCGTGACCTGAAGTGGGAGTTTGTTCCCACAGTCCAGGCGGGCGATGAAGTAGAGGAGGGCGACGTTATCGGTACTGTCCAGGAGACGGTGCTGGTGCAGCAGAAGATCATGGTTCCCTACGGGATCAGGGGAACGGTAAAAGAGATCAAAGCCGGTGAGTTTACGGTGGAAGAGGTTGTGGCAGTGGTCGCCACGGAAGAGGGCGACAAAGAGCTCACACTCATGCAGAAATGGCCGGTTCGCCGCGGACGCCCGTATAAGAAGAAACTTCCGCCGGAGATGCCTCTGGTAACAGGACAGCGCGTGATCGATACGTTCTTCCCGATCGCAAAGGGCGGTGTGGCTGCAGTGCCCGGACCTTTCGGAAGCGGAAAGACCGTGATCCAGCATCAGCTTGCAAAATGGGCAGAGGCGGACATCGTTGTCTATATCGGATGCGGCGAGCGTGGAAATGAGATGACGGACGTTCTGAACGAGTTCCCGGAGCTGAAAGACCCGAAGACAGGACAGCCCCTGATGCAGCGGACCGTGCTGATCGCCAACACATCGGATATGCCGGTTGCAGCACGTGAGGCTTCTATCTATACCGGTATCACGATCGCGGAATATTTCCGCGACATGGGATATTCCGTCGCGCTGATGGCGGATTCCACATCCCGCTGGGCAGAGGCGCTCCGCGAGATGTCCGGACGTCTGGAGGAGATGCCCGGTGAGGAAGGCTACCCGGCTTATCTGGGAAGCCGTCTGGCACAGTTCTACGAGCGTGCGGGACATGTGATCTCCCTTGGAAAAGACGGACGTGAGGGCGCACTCTCTGTGATCGGGGCAGTATCCCCGCCGGGAGGAGATACCTCAGAGCCGGTATCCCAGGCAACACTTCGTATCGTGAAGGTGTTCTGGGGACTGGATTCACAGCTGGCGTACAAGAGACATTTCCCGGCGATCAACTGGCTGAACAGCTATTCCCTGTATCTGGACGATATGGAGAAATGGTTTAACGCAGAGGTGGCTCCGGACTGGATGGAGGGCAGGCAGAAGATGATGACCCTGCTCCAGGAAGAGGCGGAACTGGAAGAAATCGTAAAGATGGTAGGTATGGACGCCCTTTCACCGGGAGACCGGCTGAAGATGGAAGCGGCGCGCTCCATCCGCGAGGATTTCCTGCATCAGAACTCGTTCCATGAGGTCGATACCTATACGTCGCTGAAAAAGCAGTATATGATGATGAAACTTGTAAACGCATTTTATGACAGAGCCGTGGAGGCGCTCTCACAGGGAGCTTCCCTTCAGAAACTGATTTCCATGCCTGTCAGAGAGCAGATCGGACGTTTTAAATATGTGAAGGAAGACGCGCTTGACGCAGAATATGAAAAAGTGGAAGAAGAGCTGAGCGTACAGATCGCAAACACATTCGGAAAGGGGGAACGCTAAATGCCGAAGGAGTACAGAACCATACAGGAGGTCGCAGGACCGCTGATGCTCGTGCGCGGCGTGGAAGGCGTGACCTATGACGAACTGGGAGAGATCGAGCTGGTAAACGGCGAGACCAGGAGATGCAAAGTCCTTGAGGTAAACGGAAGTGACGTGCTGGTACAGCTTTTCGAGAGCTCAACGGGGATTAACCTGTCAAACAGCAAAGTACGTTTCCTTGGAAGGAGCATGGAACTTGGCGTGTCCGAGGACATGCTGGGACGTGTCTTTGACGGACTGGGACGTCCCATTGACGACGGTCCGGATATCCTTCCTGAAGCCAGGATGGACATCAACGGTCTTCCCATGAACCCGGCGGCAAGAAGCTACCCGGAGGAGTTCATCCAGACCGGTGTGTCCGCCATCGACGGACTGAACACACTGGTCCGCGGACAGAAGCTGCCGATCTTCTCGGCATCGGGACTTCCCCATGCACAGCTCGCGGCACAGATCGCAAGACAGGCGAAAGTGCTTGGAAAAGACGAGAACTTCGCCGTTGTATTTGCCGCGATGGGAATCACTTTCGAGGAGTCCAACTTCTTTATCGAGAGTTTCCGGGAGACAGGCGCCCTTGACAGGACGGTGCTGTTCGTAAACCTTGCAAATGACCCTGCCATCGAACGTATCGCAACGCCGAAGATGGCTTTGACAGCAGCAGAGTATCTTGCTTTTGAAAAGGAGATGCATGTGCTCGTCATCCTGACGGATATCACAAACTACGCGGATGCGCTCCGTGAGGTGTCTGCGGCACGAAAGGAAGTTCCAGGACGCCGCGGATATCCCGGATATATGTACACAGACCTGGCGTCCATCTATGAGAGAGCAGGAAGGCAGAACGGGAAGAAGGGAAGTATCACCATGATCCCGATCCTGACCATGCCTGAGGATGACAAGACTCATCCCATCCCGGACCTGACCGGGTATATCACCGAGGGACAGATCATCCTGAGCCGCGAGCTCTACCGCAAAGGCATCACGCCGCCTATCGATGTGCTGCCGTCCCTGTCCCGTCTGAAGGATAAGGGAATCGGTGAAGGCAAGACCCGTGCCGACCACTCCAACACCATGAACCAGCTCTTCGCTGCATATGCCCGCGGAAAAGACGCAAAAGAACTCATGGTGATCCTGGGTGAGGCAGCGCTGACCGAGATCGACCTGATGTACGCAAAATTCGCGGACGCATTCGAGCAGGAATACGTATCCCAGGGATACAATACAGACCGCAGTATCGAAGAGACACTGGATATCGGCTGGAAACTGCTGCGCATGCTCCCAAGAACAGAGCTGAAACGAATTGATGATAAATATCTGGATAAATTCTACGACGCCGAATAGCAGTTCCGAGGAACGAAAACGCGAAGCCCGCGAGCGGTGCAAAGCGGGGTGAAATATTCAGATGATTTATCAAAGGAGGTGGAGTTTTGGCTTCGAAACATGTGAATCCGACCCGGATGGAGCTGACAAGGCTGAAGAAGAAACGTGTGACTGCGATCCGCGGCCATAAGCTCCTGAAAGACAAGCGGGATGAACTGATGCGCCAGTATCTGGACCTGGTCCGTGAGAATATGACAGTGCGCAAGAAAGTGGAGGCGGGCATCAAGTCTGCAAACCGGAATTTTGTCATCGCCAAAGCAGGGATGTCTGAGGCAGCGCTTAACACGGCGCTCATGGCTCCAAAGCAGGAAGTCAATCTTGAAGCGGGGGAGAAGAACGTGATGAGCGTGGATATCCCCACGTTTGAGTATAAGACCCGCACTGCGGACGAGAACGATATCTATTCCTACGGATTCGCCTTTACTTCCAGTGATCTGGACGGAGCGGTGAAATCTCTGGCGGATATCCTTCCGGATATGATCCGGCTTGCTGAGTGCGAGAAGGCCTGCCAGCTTATGGCGGCGGAGATCGAGAAGACGAGAAGGCGTGTGAACGCGCTGGAACACGTGATCATCCCGGAGACGGAGGAGAATATAAAATATATCACGATGAAGCTGGATGAGAACGAGAGGAGTACCCAGATCCGACTGATGAAGGTGAAGGATATGATGCTCGAGGATGCGCATCATTACAGCGAGAAATAAAAAGTACAACAAATAAGCATATGTGAATCCCCGGTGGATCCTGAAACAAGAATAGGATTTGCCGGGGTTTTTCTGTGAGAAAATTGGCTTGAAGATTATCCTATTTTCCATAACTGAATACAGATTCCTCCATATGTTTCAAGCCCATAACTCCATATAATTGAGGACATATAAGAGAAATAGAAAGGGGCGGTATCTTTTGGCGGAATTATTTACCTTTGGGGAAACGATGGCGGCATTCGCCCCGGACAGGGAAGGTCCGCTCAGATATGCGGGAAACTTTCAGCCTTATGCGGCAGGTTCGGAGAGCAATGTGGCAGTGGGGGCGGCAAAACTGGGCGTGGATACAGAATGGTTCAGCCGTCTCGGCATGGATGAGTTTGGATATTTTATCAGGGGAAAGCTGCTTGCAGAAGGGGTGAAGTGCGGCCACCTGCTCCTTGACAGCGAGCATCCCACAGGGATCATGTTTAAGGGGATATCAGGAGGAGAAACAAAGGTTTTTTATTATCGGAAAGACAGCGCGGCAAGCACGATGTGTCCATCCGACCTGGACGGGCTGGAACTGGAAGGCGTACGGGTCGTATATCTGACCGGGATCACGCCGGTTTTGAGCGAAAGCTGCCGGAAAACAGTGGAAGCAATGTTTGATCTGGCGGAAAGCAGGAATATTACTGTTGCGTTTGATCCCAATATACGGGAAAAACTGTGGCATGGGAAGGATCATACGGAAATTCTGAGAAGGTTTGCGCTCCGCAGCGGTATTGTGCTGACCGGGCTGGATGAGGGCAGAGAGATTTTGGGAGTACAGACTGTTGAGGAGATCGTTCAGACTGTGTTTCAGAAAGGAAGGGCAGAATACCTTGTCATAAAAGACGGGGCCAGAGGCACGGTCGTATCAGACGGTTCCCAGACTATAAAGATCCCGCCTTATCCCTGCACACCGATCGAAACGATCGGAGCGGGTGATGGATTTAATGCGGGATTTCTGTCCGGCATTATAAAGGGAGCAGATCTGGAAAAGGCAGCGATTATGGGCAGTATCTGCGGTGCGATGGCGACCCAGACACGGGGAGATTATGAAGGCTATCCGGATGCGGAAGAAATGAGAACGGCTCTGGAAGGCAGGAGAGAGCCTGCCCGGTAAAGAAGGCAGATAAAAGAAGAAAAAGACCTGTCCGGTAAGGGAAACAGAGAAGTGCAGATGGAAGGCAGACAGGAAGGAAAAAGGAGGAAAATGAAATGGACATAAGATCAGTCGTATCAGAGAATCGGGTTCTGGCGATCATGCGGAATGTACCATTTGAGAAAACGCTGGATTATGCAGAGATGACGGTGAACGGGGGCATATCATTTTTTGAAGTGGCGCTGAACAGCGGGCGGGCGCTGGAACAGATCAGCCTTTTGCGGGAGAAGATGGGGGACCAGTGCATCATCGGAGCCGGCACCGCCATAACTGTGGAGAAAGCAGATGCCGCGGTGAAAGCCGGCGCACAGTTTCTGCTGACACCGGGAACCCCGGAAGATGTGCTGGCATTCTGCGCAGAAAGAAAAATCCCGCTTCTTCCCGGAGTGATGACTCCCAGCGATGTGGCTGTCTGCCTGAAATACGGATTTGATACAATGAAACTGTTTCCTGCCGGCAGTATGCCTCAAAGATATGTGCGGGATCTGAAAGGACCCTTTGACGATACAGAATATGTGGCTATCGGCGGTGTGGATCGAAATAACATTACGGACTTTTTGGAACAGGGATACCTGGGAGCCGGGCTGGCGAGCGCCCTGGTGCCAAAAGATATCGTGAGAGAGGGTCGCTGGGCAGAAGGAAGCGAGATGATCCGTACACTTGTGGAAAAGGTCAGAGCATGGCAGGAAGGAGCGCAGGAATGAAGATCAGAGAAGTAAATACCTTTACAGTGCGTCCGCGATGGGGGTTCGTGGAAATCGTGACAGACGAAGGAATATCAGGATGGGGAGAGCCGGTCCTGGAAGGTCATTGCAGAACGGTACTGGCTTGTGTTGAGGAGATGAGAGATTATCTTATCGGAAAAGACCCCACACGGATTGAAGATATCTGGAATACATTGTACCGAGCCGGATTCTACAGGGGCGGAGGCGTTATGATGAGCGCCATAGCCGGGATTGACCAGGCACTGTGGGATATTAAGGGCAGGCACTTTGGCGTCCCGGTCTATGAACTGCTGGGCGGAGCCTGCAGGGATAAAATGAAAGTCTACAGCTGGGTTGGCGGAGACAGACCCCGGGATGTCGGGCGCGCGGCCCTTGAAAGAAAAGAGGCGGGATTTTCCGCGGTTAAGATGAATGCCACGGATGAACTGCAGATGATAGATTCCTACGATAAAATAGACGCTGTCCTGGAGCGGGTAGCGGCGATCAGAGAAAGCTGTGGAAGATATTTCGGGATCGCCATCGATTTTCACGGCAGGGTGCATAAGCCTATGGCTAAGATCCTGGCAAAAAAGCTGGAAGAGTTTGATCCCATGTTCATCGAGGAGCCGGTACTGTGCGAACAGATGGAATATTTCCCGGAGATCGCTGCAGCGTGCAATATTCCCATTGCAACAGGAGAGAGGCTGTATTCAAGATATGATTTTAAACGGCTTTTGAAGATCGGGGGCGTCGATATCGTGCAGCCGGATCTAAGCCACGCAGGAGGAATCACGGAGGTAAGAAAGATCGCGGCGATGGCGGAAGCATTTGATGTGGCATTGGCGCCTCACTGCCCGCTCGGACCGATCGCTCTGTCTGCATGCCTCAATGTAGACGCGTGCTCTTACAATGCAGTCATCCAGGAGCAGAGTATGGGGATCCACTATAATGTGGGGAAGAGCATCCTGGATTATGTGCTGAACCCGGAAGACTTTAAATTCACAGATGGATATGTGGAACTTCCCAGACGGGCAGGGCTTGGTGTTGAGATAAACAGGGAGCTTGTTGTCGAAGAAAACAAAAATCCTCATAACTGGAAGAACCCGGTGTGGCGGCATGAAGACGGATCGATCGCGGAGTGGTGACACTCCGCGTACTATTTTATGGAAAAATCGACTGATTTTGTCTTATTTGAATAAAAAACTTCCACTTTTTTGGCTTTTGAGGTGCAATTTTACCATAAAAATCTATTAGAATAGGGGAAGAATTATGGCAAAAGAAATGATTGCAATGCTCCTTGCCGGAGGACAGGGATCGCGTCTTTATGCATTGACGCAGAATCTGGCAAAACCGGCAGTTCCTTTTGGCGGGAAATACCGTATCATTGATTTTCCGCTGTCGAACTGCGTGAATTCGGGTATTGATACTGTTGGTATCCTGACCCAGTATCAGCCGCTCGTGCTCAATGAGTACATAGGAAACGGACAGCCGTGGGATCTTGACCGTCTGCACGGCGGCGTGCATGTGCTTCCTCCTTACCAGCAGGCTTCCGGCTCGGACTGGTATAAGGGAACAGCGAATGCGATCTATCAGAACATCTCATTTATCGACCGTTATGATCCTGAGTATGTGATCATCCTTTCCGGAGACCAGATCTGCAAGCAGGATTACAGCGATTTCCTGAAGTTCCACAAAGAAAAAGGCGCGGAATTCAGTGTGGCGGTCATGGAAGTTCCATGGGAAGAGGCATCCCGTTTCGGTCTGATGGTAACGGATGACAATGACAAGATCACGGAATTCCAGGAGAAACCGAAAGAGCCGAAGTCCAATCTTGCTTCCATGGGAATCTATATCTTCAACTGGGACATCCTCAGAAAATACCTGGAAGAAGATGAGGCGGATCCGAATTCAGAGAATGACTTTGGAAATAATATCATCCCGAATCTGCTCCGCGACGGACGAGATATGTATGCATACCGCTTCAGCGGATACTGGAAAGATGTGGGAACGATCCCGTCGCTGTGGGAAGCGAATATGGAGGTCCTCGATCCGGAACACAGCGGCATCGACCTCTTTGATGAAGAGTGGAAGATCTACAGCCGCAACAGCGGAATGACCGGGCATAAGATCGGCGAGACCGGCGTGGTGGAAAACTCCATGATCACAGACGGATGCCGGATCAACGGTCATGTAAAACACTCGATCCTCTTCGCAGGCGTCAAGGTGGAGCCGGGCGCTGAGGTGGAAGACGCAGTTGTTATGGGCGGCACAACGATCAAGGCGGGCGCTGTCGTGAAACACTGTATCGTTGCGGAGAATGTGACGATCGGGGAAAACGCAGTAGTCGGCGCGATGCCGGACGGAGAGAGCAGCGGCGTAGCTACAGTCGGAAGCGGCGTGGAGATCGGAAACGGAGCGAAGGTCGGACCGAACGCCATGGTCAGCAATAATGTAAAGGACGGTGAAGAGCAATGGTAAATTCGAATATTGATGCATTGGGCATTATTTTCCCAAACAGTTACGATGATCTGGTCCCCGAACTGGTGGCGGACCGCCTGATGGCTTCGATACCGTTCGCAGACCGTTATCGTATGATCGACTTTATCCTGTCCAGTATGGTAAACTGCGGGATCGATAATGTTTCCGTTATCGTGCGAAAGAATTATCATTCCCTTCTGGACCATCTCGGCTCAGGACGTGAATGGGATCTTACACGCAAGAACGGCGGTCTGAACATCGTTCCTCCGTTCGCAGAGAAGAATATCAAGGTATACAACGGGCGTGTGGAAGCGCTGGCGAGCATACTGGGGTTCCTGAAGAGCCAGAAAGAAAAGTATGTCGTTATGGCGGATACGAATATTGCAGTGAATTTTGATTTCGGAGCATTTCTTGAGCAGCACATTGAGAGCGGCGCCGACGTGACGATCGCATATACAGAGGAAGAACTCCCGAAGAGCGCTCTGGAAGCCGGAACAGACAACAAGTCCCTGTATTATACGCTGGAACTTGAGAACAAGAGAGTCAATAACATCAGGATCAACTCAAAGGCGACCGGAGTACAGAACTTCTCAATGAACATTTACGCGATCGAGAGAGAGCTGCTGATCGACCAGATCAGCCAGGTGTTCGTTGAAAAAGGGAAGACAGTTTAAGAAATGATGTGATCCTTACAAGGCTGCCGGCATAGATTTTGTTAAAAATCGGCCGACAGCCTTGTTGCATTGGGCGAGGCGTGATAGAATAAATCGACGCCGGAAACGGCAATACTTGATACATAACAAAGACATGATAATGATATCCCGTTGAGGAGGAACTATGAAACTTGACAGAGAAACGATGAAAAAACTAAGGGAACTGATCCTGTTTACGATCATAATACTGATCGCCCTTGCAAATTACGGACTTATCTTCGAAGCGATCCGCTTTGTATTCGGAATCATATTTCCGTTTCTTTTAGGCGGTGCCATCGCATTCGTTCTGAATGTGCCGATGAGCTTTTTTGAAAAACTGATCTTTGGCAATAAATATCTGAAAGAGAAAAAAGTGGCGCGAAAACTTGCGCGGCCGCTCAGCCTTATCCTCACGATCGTTGTTGTGATCGGAGTCGTGGTGCTGGTCATGTTTGTCGTGATCCCGGAACTTGGGAAGACGCTGTTGTCCCTGGGCATGACGATCCGGACATTTATACCGGAAGCGCAGCAGTTCCTGGAGAAACTTTTTCAGGATAATCCGGAGATTCAGGCGTGGATCAATAACCTTAACCTTGATCCGGAACGGATGATAAACAGTGCGATCAGCTTTATCCAGAACGGTGTCGGGAATGTTCTCAATTCAACTGTGTCTGCGATCGGTTCGATCGTGAGCGGAGTGACCACATTTGTTATCGCATTTGTGTTTTCGTGCTATATCCTTTTACAGAAAGAAAAGCTTACAGTACAGGCCAGAAAGGTCATGTATGCATTTCTTTCAGAAAAGCAAGTGGAGTGGAGCCTTGAGGTTTCATCACTGACATTTAAGTCTTTTTCCAATTTCTTGACCGGACAGTGTCTGGAAGCGCTGATCCTCGGGGTGATGTTCTTCGTTGCCATGAACATTTTCAATATGCCGTATGCTATGCTGGTGGGTGTATTGATCGCATTTACTGCGCTGATCCCGATCTTTGGGGCGTTTATAGGCTGCGTGATCGGAGCGTTTCTGATCCTGATGGTTGATCCGTTTCAGGCACTGGGCTTCGTCATAATGTTCCTGGTTCTCCAGCAGATCGAGGGCAACCTGATCTATCCGAAGGTAGTGGGAAGTTCCGTGGGTCTTCCCTCGATCTGGGTGCTTGCTGCGGTGACCATCGGCGGCAGTCTGATGGGCGTTGTGGGAATGCTGATATTCATCCCGACCGTGTCGGTGGTGTATAACCTTTTCCGGGCGAGCGTGTATAAGAGACTGAGGAAGAAACACAGGGATATCCGGACGGCGGAGAAAGAGAAGACGGAAGAGGACAGTGGGGAGAAGGATAATAGTTGATTCTATGTGGCAGCAATGTGCCTTAGGATTTGTATTTCCTCTCAGAAAAGTAATAGAAAAAATAATGTAGCAAAAAAGAACCTGTATAACAGGGGACAATCTAGAAAAAGATTGTTGCCTGCTTCACAGGTTCTTTTTGTTGTAAATTTCTTTAGAGTGTTCTTAAAAATTCAAGTAGAACTCCGTACTGTTCGGGATCGAGCTTTGCGGCGTATTCGAGTAAACGTCTTTGTTGGTCGGTGATCTGGATTGTATGTCTATCTTAAGCGGGGATAAAGGTGTTTGAACTCTTGCATTTCCCTTCTGCCGGTGATAAACTTTCTACAAAGCATATTTTCTATCATTCAGACGGAACGGCGTCACGCCGTTATCTGCCATATTTCTATAGCAGCCAAAAGCTGTGCCTATCGGAAGATTCATGCTTTTATTTCCATTATGAACAGCAGGAGTTTTCCGAAAAAAGAAAATTTCCTGCAGTAAAAACTGAAAAGGAGGTTTTCAGGGCAAGACGTAAGAAGACACTGCGGTGGCATCCTGCTTTTTATGCCGGGATGCAGATCGAACTGCAGGAGGACGCCGGACGGCTGGAATTCAAAGCGGAGCATACGCTGGGGAGCGAACCGGTCAGAGTAGATCTGCTCATCATCAAAAAGACAGATGACAGAGGAAGAAGAGATCAGCAGGCTTTTGGAAAATTACGAGGGACATAAAGAGGATCCGCTCTATAGGACGGTCATGGATCTGGTCGTTAGAGCAAACTGGAAAAAATTTGAGGAGGTGCGTGCAGAGATGTGTGATGCATTGGTAGAACTGATGGAAGATTACGTAGAAGAGCAGGTAGAAGAGCGGGTGGAGCAGCGTATAAAAGAACAGGTAGAAAAGCGGGTGGAGCAGCGTATAAAAGAACAGAAGGAAGCTGGGATAAAATCTCTTATCTGTTCCTTGCGGAATCTGGGAATCCCCAGGAAAGAGGCTGTGTTCCAGCTGGAAGAGCAGTACGATCTGGCTGACGAAAGTGCAGAGCGATACGTGGAGAAATATTGGAAAGAGTGATAGCGTGGGGCAGAGTGCCGGGGAAGGCTGCATGGAGGGCACGGATCAGTCTGGACTCTGTTTTATGCCAGGTACTTTATATCCTTTGTTTTGCTGAAAATCTAACAAATACCCACAAAGACCTTGACTTCCTCCCGCCTGCCATGGTATACTACTACGGCGAATGGAAGTAGGTCTTTTTTTTATGCCTAAAAACCGATGGCTTCGCAACCATCAGCAACACGTAGGTGAATAAGTAAAAAGCGAGGTGGAAGTTGTGCGCACAAGAATTACTCTGGAGTGTACGGAATGCAAGAACCGTAACTACAACATGACCAAGGATAAGAAAACTCATCCGGAACGCATGGAGACTAAGAAGTACTGCAGATTCTGCAAATCACACACACTGCACAAGGAAACAAAGTAGTCGCTGGAAGGAAGTGGACGATCATGAGTGAAAAGACAAAAACTCAGAAGAAGAGCTGGTTCAAAGGACTTCAGGCAGAGTTCAAGAAGGTCATTTGGCCAGATAAGAAGACACTTGCAAAGCAGACCACGGCAGTTGTTGCTGTTTCCGTTGTCCTGGGAGCGCTGATCGCAGTGATCGACGTTATCCTGAGATATGGGATTGACTTATTGGTAAGATAGTTGACCGCAGCAGAAAGGTGATTATATGTCAGAGGCAAGATGGTATGTAGTTCATACTTATTCCGGGTATGAGAACAAGGTAAAAGCTAACATTGACAAGACGATCGAGAACCGGCATCTGGAAGACCAGATCCTTGAGGTGCGCGTTCCGATGGAGGAAGTGACCGAACTCAAGAACGGAGTCCAGAAGGCGGTTCAGAGAAAGATGTTCCCGGGTTATGTTATGATCCACATGATCATGAATGACGATACATGGTATGTGGTGAGAAATACCCGCGGCGTGACAGGGTTCGTAGGACCCGGGTCCAAGCCGGTCCCGCTGGAGGACAGCGAGATGGAAAACCTCGGCATTAAGAAGGATGACGTGGTGGTCGACTTCGGCGTTGGCGATATCGTCACTGTTCTGAGCGGAGCGTGGGAAGGTACCGTGGGAGCGGTCCAGAGCATGAACGAGCAGAAGAAGAGCCTGTCTATCAATGTTGAGCTGTTTGGCCGAGAGACTCCGGTTGAACTCAGTTTTTCAGAAGTGAAAAAAATGGATTAAGAATTGGTGGGAGGGAGTGATCCCGCGAATACCACAAGGAGGTTATTGAAATGGCAAAAAAAGTAGAAGGTTACATCAAATTACAGATTCCTGCCGGCAAGGCAACTCCGGCACCGCCGGTTGGACCTGCACTTGGACAGCACGGTGTAAACATCGTTGAGTTTACAAAGCAGTTCAATGCAAGAACAGCAGACCAGGGCGACCTGATCATTCCGGTAGTCATCACTGTATACAATGACAGAAGTTTCAGCTTTATCACAAAGACACCGCCGGCAGCAGTCCTTATCAAGAAAGCCTGCAAGATCAAATCCGGTTCCGGTGTACCGAACAAGAATAAAGTTGCAACGATCACGAAAGAGCAGTTAAAAGAGATCGCTGAGATGAAGATGCCGGACCTGAATGCAGCAACTGTTGAAGCAGCTATGAGCATGGTGGCTGGTACATGCCGCTCAATGGGAGTAGTTGTCGAAGAGTAGCACTTGGCGATGTATTGAACTCAGATACAGAGAGTCATAGACAAGTGGGAGGGGCAAGATCCCGCGAATACCACAAGGAGGTTATTGTAAAATGAAACGAGGAAAGAAATATATCGAGGCTGCGAAACTGATCGAAAGAGGAAATCTCTACGATAAAGAAGAAGCAGTCGCATTAGTAAAGAAAGCAGCAACAGCAAAGTTTGATGAGACGATCGAAGCACACATCAGAACAGGATGTGACGGACGTCACGCTGACCAGCAGATCCGTGGTGCGGTCGTACTTCCGCACGGAACTGGTAAAAAGGTTCGTATCCTTGTGTTTGCAAAAGACGCAAAAGCAGAGGAAGCAAAGGCAGCGGGCGCTGACTATGTTGGCGGAGACGAACTGATCCCGAAGATCCAGAACGAGGGATGGTTTGAGTTTGACGTTGTTGTTGCAACACCGGATATGATGGGAATCGTCGGACGTCTGGGACGTGTACTTGGACCGAAAGGTCTTATGCCGAACCCGAAAGCGGGAACAGTTACGATGGACGTGACAAAGGCTATCAACGACATCAAAGCTGGTAAGATCGAGTACAGACTGGACAAGACAAACATCATCCACGTGCCGATCGGTAAAGCATCCTTTACTGAAGAGCAGTTAGCGGACAACTTCCAGACGCTTATCGATGCGATCAACAAGGCGAGACCGGCAGCTGTAAAGGGACAGTTCTTAAAGAGCGTGACTCTTACATCTACAATGGGCCCTGGAGTGAAGGTCAACCCGATGAAACTCGCATAGTTTATAAAAATGAGAAATCCCCTGACGGGTCCCGTATCCGGAACCTGCCGGGGGATTTTTGCATGTTGGAGGCGCGCGTGGTATAATGATTGCGTTACACGCAATCCAGACCGATAAAATCGGTCTGCCCCGCTTTGCGGGGATTATACCAGGCAACCTACAGCTTGAAAAGTAAATGCCGCTGCGCGGCGCTTCCTTTTCTGCGCTTGTGGTATAATGATTGCGTTACAGAATTGACTGACAGGAGAATGTGATGAGTCTGATGAGCAGGATCCCCCGGGATTTCTATAAGCTGTTTACAAGTAAATATACGGAATACTACATGGCGTTCCTTGTAGCGATCTACGGGGCAATGGAACAGTCTTACTCTGTGCTTGGTCTGACAGAGAAAGAGTGCAGGGCTGTGATGAACGAGCGGATCGCGTCCGAGGCGATCCTGTGGGATGGCGAGAATTACGACGAGGAGGGCGTGTTTCTCACCCGGTCGAACATGGCGTCTGTCTGCCTGAAGCATTTTGAGGACTGGGGCTGGCTCAAGCAGGACTACGACGAGACACTGAACACGTATGTTGTCACGTTCCCGGAGTACAGTCAGATGTACGTGGAACTATTCACGAGATTGATGGATGAGAGCGACAGCCAGGAGCGCGAGAGTGTCCTTGCGATCTACAGCTATCTCTATACATACAGTGTGGATCAGGAAAAGAACAATGAGATCCTGAAAAGTGCGTTGAACGCGTCAAAGAGGCTGGTGCGCATGCTGGTCAACATGCAGGACGGGATGCGGGAATATTTTGACGAACTTTCCCGGCAGAAGGATTTCAAAGGGATCCAGGATGTCTTGGTCAAAGAGATCAACAACAGCGACAGCAGAAAATACGCGATCCTTACCACGACGGACAGCTTCTACCGTTACAAAGAGGCGGTGAAGGAGCTGATCGTGAAGAACCTTGATGAGAATGAAGCGAGGCGGAGAAAGAAGGAGCGCGAACTGATCGTTCTTGAAGAGGGAACGCCGGAGTTCGTCCGGTGCCAGAAGGCGATCCGGCTCTGTGATGAAGCGGCAGATATTATGTTCCGGATCGAGCGCCAGTCGGATGTGATCGAGAGAAGATACAACAAGCTGATTGAGCAGAAGACGGTGTTTGCCGGAAGGGCGGCTGCCCGGATCCGATACATCATGCAGGAGGGGGCGGACGGCGATGACAGGACGACGGCGTTCGTCAGTCTCCTGAACCGAAGCAGCAGGAAAGGGGAAATCCTGGAAGCGCTTGGTGAGAGAGTGCGGATGAGCGCGCCGTATCAACTCCTGTCCCAGGACAGCCTGTACCACAAAAAATCCTCTGCAAAAGAGGAGTTTTCACCTCAGGCGTTGACGGAAGAAGAAGCGGCGGGAACAGAGGAGATGGATTCCTTTGTGCTGAAGCCTCTTTATACCAGGAAAGAGATCGAGAAGTTCCGGAGGAAGAATGAGAAAGACGGCGTGTTCCGTGTGGCCGAGGACACGGTACACAGTGTGGAAGACCTGGAGAAGCTGTTCTTTGTATGGCAGGAGGCCACGGAGACGGCGGAGGGGAATGGAGAGATCACGCTCGGGGATGAACTGGAAAACAGCGACGGATTCCGGTTCACCTCTCTTCAGATTCATTGAGAATACATCGAACGGGAAAGGAAAAGCCTTATGTTTAAATATCTGGAAGAACTGGCGGTGACAGAGGCGGAGCAGGTACAGAGAGTAATACAGGCCCTGTTCCGACAGACCTGTATCCTTCAGGTGAAATACGATCCGGCGACTCTGACGCCGAGGGATAACCCGCAGTATGAACTCTGCGCGAGACACCGGAATTTTATTGCTGATTATGTGGAGGTGCTTGGGTGCGAGCTGGTCCATGATGCCCAGGAACACGTCTTCCGTCTTGTCGGAGAGCATGTGCCACAGGAGAAACTCAGCCTGACGAGCACGGTGATCCTCCTCCTCGTGAAGCTGATCTACCGGGACCGGATCATGGGAGAGGGGCTGAACGCGCCCTTGACCACCCTGAAAGAGATCCGTGAATACGGGAGAAACACAAATTTGATCACAGAGAAGCTGACCCAGGCGCAGTGGAGGGAGGCTCTGTACCTGATGCGCACGCACCAGGTCATTGACGTCCCGGGTGCGGTGAGAGACGTGGAAGACGATACGCCGATCTATATTTACAGCACGGTAAATCTTTATGTGACGGCGGCGGATATCAATGCACTGATCGAAGAGTACCGGGGAGAGGAGGAAGAGTATGAAACAGCCGAAAAAGCTTTTTACGCGGATCCTGATCAATAACTGGGGCGGGATCAGTCATAAGATACTCGTCCTTCATGAATATGTAAACCTGTTCAGTGGAAAGAGCGGCTCGGGAAAATCCACGGTCATGGACGCAATCCAGGTCGTCCTATACGGAAGTGTGTCCGCTAATTTCCTCAATAAGGCGGCGGACGATTCAAAGAACAAGCGGAGCGTACTTAGCTATCTCCGCGGCGCGCAGAAAGATGGGACTGTAAACCGGGAGGGAATGGATTTCTGCTCTCAGATCGTGATGGAGATCGAGGATACAGGCACCCATATCACGACCTGTATCGGCGCGGCGTTTGAGGTGGGGAAGAATGATACGGATCTGAGGCGGTACAATTTCTTCAGCCATTCCGGGCGGATGCCGGAGGACGGATACCTGAAGGACGGTGTGCCCTATACCATCGATCAGATCCGGAAGCTGGCGAAGGAACGGGCGAACAGTGTGGATAACCGGGGACACGGCGATGTGAACCGGGTCTATCCTTCTAAGGAGGCGTACCTGAACACGCTCTATGAAGTGATCTTCGGCTATGTGGAAGCAGGGCGCATGATCACCATGGAGAAGAGCGCCATCGCCCTGCGGATGACCAGCGGAACGGGTCAGTTTATCCGGGACTATATGTTCCCGAAGAGCCGGGAAAATACGGTGGCGGTGATCAGTGAGCAGCTTGGCGCCTACCGGGAGATCCGGGAGCGGGTGGAGGATCTGGAAAAGCGGATCGGAATGCTGGACGAGATCCATGCTGCGGATCAGGGACTGACCGGCGTCAGGGCGGACAAGCTGTATATTGAGACGCTTCAGAAATATGTGGATATCGAAGGCTGCCGGGCGAAGCTTGCCTCCCGCCAGGAGGACCTGGAGAGGGCGAATGAGGCGGCGGACCGGGCGGTGCGGCGGCAGAATGGGATCCAGGAGGAACTTACTGCCCTGAGAAACCGGCTGGTGGACGTCCGGGCGGAGCTTAAGAAGAGCGACTACGGGCAGAAACAGCAGGAACTTCAGGAGATGGAACATACGATCCGGCTCCTGGCGGACAGCTCCGCGGACTGGCGCAGGATCGTGAATGGCCTGAAAAGCTGGGAAACGGATGAGACGGCGACGGATTATGTGAGCAACCGTGCTCTGCAGCTCATTGATGATTTTGCCCGGGGCGATGTGACAGAGGAGAACTGTGGGGAGCTGCGTACCCATTTGAAGGCGGCCATGGACAACATCTCCGAGGAACTGTCGGAAAAGGCGGTGTCGATCCGTGAGCTGACGAAGGAGCTTCGGGAGAAAGAAGAAGCTCTGGAGGATATGAACAATGACAGGAAACCCTATCCGAAAGAACTTAAGGAGGCCAGAGCACAGCTTCAGAGCGCATTGAGCGACCGCTACGGCAGGACGATCCATGTACATATCCTTGCAGATCTTTTTGACATTACGGATGAGAAGTGGAAAAACGCGGTGGAAGGGCGCCTTGGGCGGCTGAAGAAAAGCATGATCACGGAGCCGGCATATGCTCTGGACGCGGCGAAGATATTCCGGAAGATGAAGAAATTTGAGGAAGTGGATCTTATCAACAGCGCTGCCCTGAAACGGGAGTCTCCTCAGGCGGAGGAACACTCCCTTTATGAAGCGGTACACACAGATCTGGGCTATGTGGACTGGTGTCTGAAGCGATATCTGGGAAGGATCCGCAAGTGCGAGACCGTGGAGGAACTGGACAGCGTACGCGACGGCGTGACTCCGGACTGCTATTCCTACAGCAATTATATTTTCCGTCATCTGCGCAGCAGGGATTATACGAAAGGAGCGTGCATCGGGACCAGGATCTCGAAAGCCCGCCTGACGGAACTGGCGGAGGAGATCACAGGACTCCAGGAGAACCTGATCAGGGAGCGCCAGACAGAGGCTTCTCTGAAAGAAGCGCAGAAATATGAGAGTCTGAGCCAGGAGACGGGGCAGATCCTGCGCCTTGCCTCTGCGTCGGAGGAGCTGGAGGAATATTATAAAAAGCAGGAGCAGCTTCAGAAAGAGTTAAAGGAACTGGAAGACGGTACCAGAACGGCGGAACTGAAAGCGGAGCAGGAGAAGCTGGAGGCATCCGTGTCGGAGAAGGAAGAGGTGTCCCGGGAAATCCAGAAAGAGCAGATCCGTCTCGGCGGAGTGGTGCAGACGGCAGAACGGGAGATACGGGATCTGACGGTCAGGCTGGATGAGCTGACGATGGGATTCACAGAGAATCCTGAACTTACGGAAGAGGTAAATGCGGAGATTTCGAAACGGACAGAAGCTTCCTACCGCCAGATGCTGCGGGCGCGGTTCGAAGAGTTGAGTGCAAGGGAAGAGGAATTTTCTGATGCGCGCACCATTGCGAGGAACCGGTTCAATATGGAATACCCGGCGTATGGATTTACCGGAGTGGAACACACGAACGATGTCTATGATCAGGTGCTGGAGAGATGCCGCAGGGATTTCGAACCGAAGTATAAAGAGGAGTTCCGGAAACAGTATGAACTGGTCTATCATTCTCTGCGGGACAATGTGATCGCCACACTGCATGGAGAGATCAAAGCTGCTTACCGGCACAGGAGAGAGATCAACCGGATGCTCTCCAGGATACGGTTCTCCGACAGTATCTATCAGATCGATATCCTGCCGGCAAAGAATGAGAACGGACAGTTTTACGATATGCTGATGGCTCAGGAACTGGACAGTAAAGTGATCGATACCGGAGGGATAGACGGGCAGATGAGCCTGATGGAGGATGATTTCTTTCAGAAATACGAGCAGAAGATCCTGCTTCTCACGGAGAAGTTCATGCCCCTGAAGGAAGAGGACAGCCAGAACCGGGAGAAGCACCGTCAGGAGATGGAGCGTTTCGCGGATTACCGAAATTATCTGAATTTCAGCATGTATGAGCAGGTGATCGACGAGAATGGCGTGGAAAAAAAGAACTACGTGGACGATATGGCCGGGGTGGATTCCGGCGGAGAGGGCCAGAATCCGAAATATGTGGCCCTGCTCGCAGGCTTTGCCATGTTGTACATGCAGCAGAGCAACCGGGATTCCAAGATCCGCCTTGTGCTTCTGGACGAAGCGTTCTCCAAGATGGATAAGGAGAGGAGCGAGGTGTGCCTGAGGTATGCCAGGGAACTGGAACTTCAGCTCATCGTCTGTGTGCCGGACGAGCGTCTGCAGTCCCTGATCCGGAACGTGGACAGTGTGTACGGGTTCCGGCGGTTTAAGAATCAGGTCAGCATGATGCATATAGACAAAGGACATTATCTTGAAATGATCGAAGGCGGTGAGGAACGTGAAGCTGACGGAATATCTGATCAGGAGCGCTGACGGAGAAGCTTATCGTTCAGGACGGCTTAAGGGGATGCGCCATCCTGCGGCGGATGGCAGGATGATCCGGGCGGTCGGCGGCAGGAGAGTGCTGGTTGAAGAGGCGAAGGAACTGGAAAAAGCGGGGCTGGTACAGGTGGAGTGGAAGGATATGGGAGCAGATATAAAGTGCTTGGGGATTCCAAGCTGTTTGAGAAAAAATATCAGCGGAGAGTCATAACGGTTTTGAGGAATCATTCCCCTCTCAGTGAGGAAGGGATGACAGACGATGACATCCTCAGAATCCATGGAATACGGACGTATTCGCAGACACTGGAATGGAAAGGTCCCCTTGTCTATCGGATTGGTGAAGGGGGAGAGATAGATACTTCTCTGAATGTTTTCGGAACCGTACTCAACGCGCAGACGCTGGAGCACGCCGGGCCGGTTTCTCTTCCGGGTATCCGCCGGATCATGCTCATAGAAAATAAAGCGAACTATGAGTCTGTGCCCTACAGAGAGGATACGCTTTATGTGTACTGCCATGTTTTTTTTTCACCCAAAGAACTGAGATTTCTTGGAGGGTTGAGGAAGGCGGCAGACGGAGGGACAGAATATCTGCACTGGGGAGACATGGATCTGGGCGGGATCAGGATATTTTTTTATAATCAGAGAAAGCTGTTTCCGGAGCTGAAACCATACCGGATGGACAGGGATGCCTATGAAAATGCAATCGCTGCGGGTGCGGGGATTCCTCTTGCAAAGGAGAAAAGGGAGAGACTTGAAAGGATGGAGGCGGGCTCACTGAACGGACTGAAAAGCTGTATCCTGGAAAAAGGGCTGGAAATCGAGCAGGAGAGCCTTCTGCCTCAGAGCGTGTAAAGCAGATGGAGAAAAATGTAACAGTTTAGTCTGTTCGGTCTCTGATGGATGAACTGCTGCGAAAAATGAAGAAAAATCCGGAAAATGCTTGACAAAACAGAAAAGGCGTGGTAATGTAATACAGCAACTGCCGAAGACAGTAGGTGCTGTAAAGCGTAAGGATAAAAACGCCTACCGAGGAAAGTGAGATTTATTACGCAAGTATGAATTTACGAACCTCTGTGTCTTTGGATGCAGAGGTTCTTTTTTGCAGAGACAGCTTCTGCGAAACGGATACTTTGGCAGTACACGCAGAATAAAATAAGGAGGTGTACCCGAAAGTGGCAAAAGTTGAATTGAAACAGCCGATCGTTGAGGCGATCGCAGAAGAGATCAAAGATGCTCAGTCAGTTGTTCTTGTTGACTACCGCGGACTGACAGTTGCTCAGGATACAGAGCTTCGTAAGCAGCTCAGAGAAGCAGGTGTTGTTTACAAGGTATACAAGAACACGATGATGAAGAGGGCTTTCGAAGGGACAGAGTTCGCAGGACTTGAGGACTGTCTGGAAGGACCGAGCGCTATCGCGATTTCAAAAGATGATGCGACAGCACCGGCAAGGATCATCTGCAATTTCGCAAAAGATGCTCCGGCACTTGAACTCAAAGGCGGAGTCGTAGAGGGAACTGTTTACGACATTGCAGGCCTGACAGAACTTTCCAAGATCCCGTCAAGAGAGGTACTTCTTTCAAGACTTCTTGGAAGCATGCAGTCACCGATCGCAAACTTTGCGCGTGTTATTAAGCAGATCGCAGAGAAAGACGGTGAGGCTGCACCGGCTGAAGCAGCAGAGGAAACTGCAGAAGCACCTGCTGAGACAGCAGAGGCACCGGCAGCAGAGTAAGGAGAACGTTTTTCTGCTGGGTGGGATTTACAGTTTGTAAATGAAGATCACATGAAAAAATCAAAATAAGAAAATGGAGGATATCAAAAATGGCTAAATTGACAACAGCTGAAATGATCGATGCGATCAAAGAGTTATCAGTATTAGAGTTAAACGAGCTTGTAAAAGCTTGCGAAGAAGAGTTCGGCGTATCTGCAGCAGCAGGCGTTGTAGTTGCAGCAGCAGGTGGAGACGGAGCTGCAGCAGCAGATGAGAAGGATGAGTTCGATGTAGAACTCGTTTCTGCAGGAGCTTCTAAAGTTAAAGTTATCAAGGCTGTTCGTGAGATCACAGGTCTTGGACTGAAAGAAGCAAAAGAGCTTGTTGACAACGCTCCGAAGGTAGTGAAAGAGGCTGTTTCCAAGGCAGAGGCTGAGGAGATCAAGACAAAACTTGAAGAGCAGGGTGCAGAGGTTAACCTGAAATAATCATCTACACAATGATGCAGCGACCGCAGAAGATAAAACCGCTTCTGCGGTCTTTTTACTCATATGAAGGCACTTGCGATGAAAATCTGCTGAATATATCGGGAAGTTTCTTCATATGCGCAAAATCGTTTCTGCATTTGTTAAAAAGTTCGGGAAGATCCGACGATCGATCCGGATAAGAAGTGTATATAGAATTGATACACCATATAGAGATAGAATCATATCACATATAGTGCAAAAAGTCAAGAAAAATCATGGAAATCTTGTTGACAAGAAAAAGGACATTATGCTATAGTATAAGATGCTCTATTATGGAAAGCTATGCCATACGACGGTGGAGAACACCGTACAGAGCTTTCAGTCATAAGCAGAAGTTCAGGCATACCAGCCGTATGGCGGGCTGGTGAAAAAAATATATGAGGAGTGAAACGTCAATGGAGAAAAACAGAATCCGTCCCATCAAAACCGGAAAAAGCTTCCGCATGAGCTATTCCAGGCAAAAAGAAGTATTAGAGATGCCAAACCTCATTGAAGTTCAGAAAGATTCCTATCAGTGGTTTCTGGATGAAGGTCTGAAAGAGGTGTTCGATGATATTTCACCGATCGCAGATTACAGCGGTCATCTCAGTCTGGAATTCGTTGATTTTACGCTCTGCGAAGACGACGTAAAGTACACGATCGACGAGTGTAAAGAGCGGGATGCAACTTATGCGGCTCCCCTGAAAGTCAGAGTGAGGCTTTACAATAAGGAAAATGATGAGATAAATGAACACGAGATCTTCATGGGAGATCTCCCGCTGATGACGAAGACAGGTACTTTCGTGATCAATGGCGCGGAACGTGTTATTGTCAGCCAGCTTGTGCGTTCTCCGGGAATTTACTACGGAATTGCCCACGACAAGCTTGGTAAAAAACTCTATTCAGCAACAGTCATCCCGAACAGAGGTGCGTGGCTTGAGTATGAGACAGACTCCAATGACGTTTTTTACGTGCGCGTTGACAGGACAAGGAAGGTGCCGATCACGGTTCTGATCCGTGCCCTTGGTATTGGGACAAACGCTGAGATCGTTGAACTCTTCGGTGAGGAGCCGAAGATCCTTGCAAGTTTTGGGAAGGACACTGCTGAGAACTATCAGGAGGGTCTGTTAGAACTGTATAAAAAGATACGTCCGGGTGAGCCGCTTGCGGTAGACAGTGCGGAAAGTCTGATCACAAGCATGTTCTTTGATCCGAGACGTTATGACCTTGCGAAAGTCGGACGCTATAAATTCAATAAGAAACTGATGCTCAAGAACCGTGTCACAGGACGGATCCTTGCAGAGGATGTCGTGAGCCCGATCACAGGAGAAGTCGTTGCAGAAAAGGGAACGAAGATCACCCGCGAGATCGCGGATGCGATCCAGAACTCTGCGGCGCCGTATCTGTGGGTTGAGGGAGAGGACGAGTCCAGGAACATCAAGGTCCTTTCCAACATGATGGTAGACCTTCAGGCAGTCGTTGACATCGACCCGGCGGAAGTCGGAGTGAAAGAACAGGTATATTATCCTGTCCTCGCAGGTATTATCGAGGAAGCGGCAGGTGACATCGATGAGATGAAGCGCATGATCAAGCGTGACATCCACGATCTGATCCCGAAGCATATCACGAAGGAAGACA
Source organism: Candidatus Mediterraneibacter intestinavium (assembly GCA_019119205.1). GTDB lineage: Bacteria > Bacillota > Clostridia > Lachnospirales > Lachnospiraceae > Mediterraneibacter > Mediterraneibacter intestinavium. The sequence goes on along the minus strand of DWXK01000062.1, from coordinate 22,034 downwards.
TCCTTGCTTCCATCAACTACAACATGCATCTTGAGTACGGCATGGGAAATGACGACGATATCGACCATCTGGGCAACCGCCGTATCCGTGCGGTGGGAGAACTTCTCCAGAACCAGTACAGGATCGGTCTTTCCAGACTGGAGAGAGTTGTCCGCGAGAGGATGACGACACAGGATCAGGACGGCATTTCTCCGCAGTCCCTGATCAACATCAAGCCGGTGACCGCAGCAGTGAAGGAGTTCTTCGGATCTTCCCAGCTGTCCCAGTTCATGGATCAGAACAACCCGCTTGGTGAGCTGACTCACAAGAGACGTCTGTCAGCCCTTGGACCGGGAGGTCTTTCCAGAGACCGTGCCGGATTCGAGGTCCGGGACGTGCACTATTCCCATTACGGAAGAATGTGTCCGATCGAGACGCCTGAGGGACCGAACATCGGTCTTATCAACTCCCTTGCAACTTATGCAAGGATCAATGAGTATGGCTTCATCGAGGCGCCGTACCGCAAGATAGATAAGACAGATCCGCAGAACCCGCGCGTCACAGACGAAGTTGTATACATGACTGCGGATGAAGAAGACAATTACCATGTGGCACAGGCGAACACGCCTCTGGATAAAGAAGGCCACTTTGTCAATAAAAATGTATCCGGTCGTTACCGCGAAGAGACCCAGGAATACGAGAGGAACAAGTTCGATTACATGGACGTTTCTCCGAAGATGGTATTCTCTGTCGCTACGGCTCTGATTCCGTTCCTCCAGAACGACGATGCGAACCGTGCGCTGATGGGATCCAACATGCAGCGTCAGGCGGTCCCGCTCCTCACAACTGAGGCGCCGGTCGTAGGAACAGGTATGGAAGTGAAGGCTGCGGTTGACTCCGGAGTCTGCGTCGTAGCGGAGCAGGCAGGTGTGGTGGAGAGTTCCACATCCACTGAGATCGTGATCAAACACGACGACGGAACAAAGCAGTCCTATAAGCTGACGAAGTTCCAGCGAAGCAATCAGAGCAACTGCTACAATCAGAGACCGATCGTTGACAAGGGAGAGAGAGTCGAGGCAGGACAGGTCATCGCAGACGGTCCGTCGACCTCCGGCGGAGAGATGGCTCTCGGAAAGAACCCGCTGATCGGATTCATGACATGGGAAGGTTACAACTACGAGGACGCTGTCCTGTTGAGCGAGAGACTGGTACAGGATGACGTGTACACTTCTGTCCATATCGAAGAATATGAGGCAGAGGCGAGAGATACAAAACTGGGACCGGAGGAGATCACAAGAGATATCCCGGGTGTCGGTGACGACGCTCTGAAAGATCTTGACGAGAGAGGCATCATCCGCATCGGTGCGGAAGTCCGTGCAGGTGATATCCTTGTCGGAAAGGTGACTCCGAAGGGAGAGACAGAACTTACAGCAGAGGAGCGCCTGCTGCGCGCCATCTTCGGTGAGAAGGCACGTGAGGTAAGGGATACCTCCCTGAAAGTACCCCACGGTGAATATGGTATCATAGTGGACGCCAAAGTGTTCACAAGAGAGAACGGAGATGAACTTTCTCCGGGCGTGAACGAGTCGGTAAGGATCTACATCGCGCAGAAGAGAAAGATCTCCGTAGGTGACAAGATGGCCGGACGTCACGGTAACAAGGGTGTCGTTTCCCGCGTGCTTCCGGTAGAGGATATGCCGTTCCTTCCGAACGGACGTCCGCTGGATATCGTGCTGAACCCGCTGGGCGTGCCGTCCCGTATGAACATCGGACAGGTGCTCGAGATCCACTTGAGCCTTGCGGCAAAGGCGCTGGGATTCAATATCTCCACGCCGGTATTCGACGGAGCGAACGAGGTTGACATCATGGATACCCTCGACCTGGCGAATGACTATGTAAATCTCGAGTGGGATGAGTTTGAGAAGAAACACGGAGAGGAACTTCTTCCGGAAGTGCTCCAGTACCTGTCAGATAACAGGGAGCACAGAAAACTCTGGAAGGGAGTGCCGCTCTCAAGAGACGGTAAGGTGCGTCTCCGCGATGGAAGGACAGGAGAGTATTTTGACAGTCCTGTTACCATCGGACACATGCATTACCTGAAGCTGCATCACCTGGTAGACGACAAGATCCATGCACGTTCTACCGGACCGTACTCCCTGGTAACGCAGCAGCCGCTGGGTGGAAAAGCCCAGTTCGGCGGACAGCGTTTCGGAGAGATGGAGGTATGGGCTCTGGAGGCATACGGCGCATCATACACGCTGCAGGAGATCCTGACTGTGAAGTCGGACGATGTAGTGGGACGTGTCAAGACATATGAAGCGATCATCAAAGGTGAAAATATACCGGAGCCGGGTGTCCCGGAATCCTTCAAGGTGCTCTTAAAAGAGCTGCAGTCTCTTGCACTGGATGTGCGCGTGCTGCGTGATGACAACACAGAGGTTGAGATCATGGAGAACGTGGACTACGGTGAGACAGATCTGCGCCACATCATCGAGGGAGACAGGAAATACCGGGATGAAAACGAGTCCTTCGGAGATCACGGATATACCGAGCAGGAGTTTGTTGGCGAGGAACTTACAGACATCGAACCGGAGGAGGAGCCGGATGACAGTGATTTCGGGGCTGAAGAGATCAGTTTTGACGAGTATCTGGGTGACGAGGAAGAATAGGAGGAGCCGATTCTATGCCAAATAATAATGAACAACAATATCAACCGTTAACTTTTGATGCGATCAAGATCGGTCTGGCTTCACCGGAAAAGATCCTTGAGTGGTCCAGAGGTGAGGTCACAAAACCGGAGACTATCAACTACAGAACACTGAAACCGGAGAAAGACGGTCTGTTCTGTGAGAGGATCTTCGGACCGAGCAAGGACTGGGAGTGCCACTGCGGAAAATATAAAAAGATCCGCTACAAAGGTGTTGTATGCGACCGATGCGGAGTTGAGGTCACAAAGTCAAGTGTGCGCCGTGAGCGTATGGGGCATATCGCCCTTGCCGCTCCGGTGTCCCACATCTGGTATTTCAAAGGGATCCCGAGCCGTATGGGTCTGATCCTTGATATCTCTCCGAGAACGCTGGAGAGAGTTCTGTATTTTGCTTCATACATCGTGCTGGACAAAGGCGAGACGGACCTGCAGAACCGTCAGATCCTGTCTGAGGCTGAGTATCAGGAGCAGAGAGAAAAATGGGGCAGCGGCGCGTTCCGTGTAGGAATGGGTGCCGAGGCGATCAAAGAACTTCTTGAGTCCATCGACCTTGAGAAAGAGTACGGGGAGCTCCAGAAAGCACTGGAGAACGCGACAGGACAGAAGCGCGCAAGGATCGTGAAGCGTCTGGAAGTCGTAGAGGCGTTCCGCGAATCCGGAAACAGACCGGAGTGGATGATCCTGACAGCGATCCCGGTGATCCCGCCGGATCTGCGCCCGATGGTACAGCTCGATGGAGGACGTTTTGCGACATCTGACCTGAACGACCTGTACAGAAGGATCATCAACAGGAACAATCGTCTGAAGAGACTGCTTGAACTGGGAGCACCGGATATCATCGTGAGAAACGAAAAGCGTATGCTCCAGGAAGCTGTAGACGCGCTGATCGACAACGGCCGCCGCGGCCGCCCGGTGACAGGACCTGGAAATAGAGCTCTGAAGTCCCTCTCAGACATGCTGAAAGGTAAGTCCGGACGTTTCCGTCAGAACCTGCTCGGAAAACGTGTTGACTATTCCGGACGTTCCGTTATCGTCGTAGGACCGGAACTGAAGATCTATCAGTGCGGTCTGCCCAAAGAGATGGCGATCGAGCTGTTCAAGCCTTTCGTTATGAAAGAACTTGTGGCGAACGGTACAGCTCATAATATAAAGAATGCAAAGAAAATGGTAGAGAGACTTCAGCCGGAGGTATGGGATGTGCTCGAGGAAGTCATCAAAGAGCATCCTGTTATGCTGAACCGTGCCCCCACGCTCCACAGACTGGGTATCCAGGCGTTTGAGCCTATCCTTGTGGAAGGTAAGGCGATCAAGCTGCATCCCCTCGTTTGTACCGCATATAACGCGGACTTCGACGGTGACCAGATGGCTGTCCATGTACCGCTTTCCGTGGAAGCTCAGGCAGAGTGCCGCTTCCTGCTCCTCTCACCGAACAACCTGCTGAAACCGTCGGACGGAGGTCCGGTTGCGGTTCCTTCACAGGATATGGTCCTTGGTATCTACTATCTGACACAATTAAGACCGGGGGCAAAAGGCGAAGGAATGTTCTTCCGCAGCGTGAGTGAGGCAATCCTTGCTTATGAGAATGGCTATATCACACTGCATTCTCAGATCAAAGTGCGTGTGTCCAGGACGATGCCGGACGGAACTGTGAAGACGGGAACTATCGACGCTACACTGGGAAGACTTCTCTTCAATGAGATCATCCCGCAGGATCTTGGCTTTGTAGACAGAGAGATCCCGGGCAATGAACTTCTGATGGAGATTGATTTCCACGTAGGAAAGAAACAGTTAAAACAGATTCTCGAGAAGGTCATCAATACACACGGCGCAACGCAGACAGCAGAAGTGCTCGATGATGTAAAGGCGATCGGTTACAAGTTCTCCACGAGAGCTGCCATGACGGTTTCCATTTCCGATATGACTGTGCCGCCGCAGAAGCCGCAGATGATCGAGGATGCGCAGAATACAGTAGACCGCATCACAAAGAACTACAAACGTGGTCTGATCACCGAGGAAGAGCGATACAAAGAAGTCGTTGAGACATGGAAGGCGACCGACGATAAACTGACAGAGGCACTGCTTTCCGGTTTGGATAAATACAATAACATCTTTATGATGGCTGATTCCGGAGCCCGTGGATCTGACAAACAGATCAAACAGCTGGCAGGTATGCGAGGGCTGATGGCGGATACGACAGGACGTACTATCGAGCTGCCGATCAAGTCCAACTTCCGTGAAGGTCTGGACGTACTGGAATACTTCATGTCTGCGCATGGAGCACGTAAGGGTCTGTCTGATACGGCACTTCGTACAGCCGATTCAGGATACCTGACAAGACGTCTGGTCGACGTATCACAGCAGCTGATCATCCATGATACTGACTGTGTGGAGCCGGGCGAGGAGATCCCGGGAATGTATGTACATGCATTTACAGACGGAAACGAAGAGATCGAGAGCCTTCAGGACCGTATCACAGGACGCTTCTCCTGCGAGGATATCAAAGATGGAGAAGGAAATGTGATCGTCAAGAAAAATCATATGATCACACCGCGCCGTGCAGAGCGTATCATTAAGAAAGGTGTGGACGAGAACGGCGAACCGGTCAGCAAGGTGAAGATCCGTACGATCCTTACCTGCCGCTGCAAGAACGGCGTATGTGCGAAGTGCTACGGCGCCAACATGGCGAGTGGAGAAGTCGTACAGGTTGGAGAGGCAGTCGGTATCGTGGCAGCTCAGTCTATCGGAGAGCCTGGTACACAGCTTACCATGCGTACATTCCATACCGGTGGTGTTGCCGGTGACGATATCACACAGGGTCTTCCCCGTGTCGAGGAGCTTTTCGAGGCGAGAAAGCCGAAGGGACTTGCGATCATCACAGAATTTGCCGGAAGAGCGACTCTTTCCGATACAAAGAAGAAACGCGAAGTCATCGTTACAAACGAGGAAACAGGCGAATCCAAGGCATACCTTATCCCGTACGGATCACGTATCAAAGTGCAGGATGGCCAGATGCTCGAAGCGGGTGACGAGCTTACCGAAGGTAGTGTAAATCCGCATGATATCCTGAAGATCAAAGGACTGCGTGCAGTTCAGGATTACATGCTCCGAGAGGTACAGCGTGTATACCGTCTCCAGGGTGTTGATATCAATGATAAGCATATCGAGGTCATCGTTCGCCAGATGCTGAAGAAAGTACGTGTCGAGGAGAAAGGCGATTCCGAACTCCTTCCGGGTACGATGGTGGATGTTCTCGAATTCGAGGATATCAACAAACAGCTTGAAGCAGAAGGTAAAGAACCTGCAACGGGTGAGCAGATCATGCTCGGTATCACAAAGGCTTCTCTGGCTACAGATTCATTCCTGTCTGCGGCATCCTTCCAGGAGACGACGAAGGTGCTGACAGAGGCTGCGATCAACGGTAAAGTTGACCACCTTATCGGATTGAAAGAAAACGTTATCATCGGTAAACATATCCCGGCAGGAACGGGTATGAAGAAGTACCGTGACGTTAAACTCAATACAGACATCCATATGGAAGATGAACTGGAATTTGACGAAGAGATCAGCCTGGATGAAGAGATTCCGATAGAGGAAGAAAACGTTCAGGAAGAAGAGCCGGCAGTTCAGGAATAATGATCGTTTTAAAACGATAAGAAATGAAACTATAAGAAAATAAAAAATGAGGTTTCAACTGATCTGGTCAGTTGGAACCTCATCTTTTTTTCGGAGAAATATCTGCCTCGTCCTCAGCCATGCGATATCCGACACCTACTTCAGTGAAGATATATTTGGGCTGGGCAGGATCGGTCTCGATCTTTCGCCGGATGTTTGCCATGTTTACCCTGAGGATCTTATTGTCATCATCGGCATAGGGTCCCCATACGTTTGACAGGATGGAAGAGTAGGTGATGACTTTTCCTGAATTCTGTGCAAGGCAGGCAACGATCTTATACTCGATCGGTGTGAGATGGATTTCTTTTTCCCCGATGGTGAGGAGACGCTTTGAAAAATCAAGGATCAGATCCCCATGCCGGTAAGGACGGAGATAATAGCTTTCATCTGTGCGGAGCCGGTTGCTGTGCCGCAGAGAGGCCCGGATCCGTGCAAGGAGCTCGGACGTGCCAAACGGTTTGGTGATATAATCGTCGGCACCCAGATCAAGTGCGATGACCTTCTCGCGCTCTGCAGTCCTGGCGGAGATCACGATGATCGGGATGCTCGACCAGCTGCGGACTTCGCGGATGATATCATCACCGTCCATATCAGGAAGACCCAGATCGAGAAGAATAATGTCAGGACACTGGGAACGGATGAACTCCAGTCCCTGTGTCCCTGTGTCTGCATAAAATACGCGGTATTCCTGACGTTTTAAGATTTTGCCCATAAAAGCCTGGATTTTTTTTTCGTCCTCGATGACCAGGACGGAACATTTAGACATAGCTTCAGTTCTCCTTTTCTTTTGGAAGCGTGAAGGTGAATTCAGCACCTTTTTCATGGTTGACAGCACTTATCCTGCCTCCGTGCGCCTGGATGATCGTTCGGCAGATGGAAAGTCCGATGCCTATCCCCCTGTGCCCGTCTGCTGTTTCGACCGCAGACTGATGACCGTCAAAGATGCGTGGAAGAAGTTCCGAAGAGATCCCGCAGCCATAATCACGGACAGAAAAGGATACGACATCTTTATCCTCTGTGATGGTAAGATCAATGGCATCCTTGCTGCAGGAATGGACCGCTGCATTCTCCATAAGATTGATCAGAACCTGTTCGATCAATGTGGGATCCATCGCAAGCATAAGAAAATCGTTCGGCATTGTAACTCTGATGCGGATGTCCGGAATACGCTTTTGTAGGCGCTGGATAGCTTCCGATACAACCTCTTCCACCACTTCTGAAGTCTTTCTGACTTTATTGTCAGAGTCTGCATTGATCCTGGTCACAGTCAGCAGGTTCTCTACCATGTTCAGAAGCCATTCGGAATCCTCCCTGATATTTGCGACTAATTCCACCCTTTCATCCTCGGAGAGAACCGGATAGTTCTCCAGATAGGAGGAAGAAGAGCCGATGATGGTCGTCAGAGGAGTGCGCAGGTCATGGGAGACTGCTCTGAGCAGATTGGCGCGAAGCTTTTCCTGCTCTGCTTCAAAAAGTGCTTTTTCCCGCTCGGCGATCGCCTGACGCTGCTGTTTCAGGGAGGTCGTCGTTGTGCTTGTAATGATAGAAATCGCAAGCATCCCGATAAAAGTGACCGGGTAGCCTGCGATGGAAAAATCTATCATATTGTAGGGATAGAAGAAAAAATAGTTGACTGCGGCAACACAGAAAACAGACGCTCCTATCCCATAGAGATATCCTGATGTATTCAGCGCGATCAGTATCAGTGCGAGAATATAGATCACGGTAATATTGGCGAGGTTCTTATTTCCGAAATAAAAGAAACAGAAACTCAGGACTGTGGCTGCAAGGAGCAGCAGTACGGTAACAGCAAGATCACAAATGATTCGTTTCAGCATATCTGTCTTTTCGTGGTTTAAATCGGTTCTCCGTTTTTGTATTTTCGGATAACATTCTGTATCCTCTCGTTCGGGCTGAGGATAGAACTTATCGATCCGTCGTGGTTCAGTGTGTCGATGATGAGCGCGATATATTTGCTCATGTCGCAATTGATATAATACGGTTTTGACAAAAGCTCGGGAGTCTGATAGATCAGATTCGTTGTCAGGATCCCGTCTATGATCCCGTCCTCATATGCCTTATCGAACTTTTCCAGTCCGTTCGTGAACAGACCGAAGGTGGCAGCAGCGAAGATACGTTTCGCTTTTCTACGCTTTAATTCCGTCGCGACATCGATGATGCTGTCTCCGGATGAGATCATATCGTCGATGATGATCACATCTTTTCCTTCCACGGAACTTCCGAGGAATTCATGAGCTACGATCGGGTTGCGGCCGTCTACGATCCTGGTGTAGTCGCGGCGCTTATAGAACATACCCATATCAAGCCCAAGAACATTGGCAAGATATACGGCACGGTTTGTACCTCCCTCGTCCGGACTGATCGCCATCATGTGCTGGCTGTCGATCTGCAGGTCTTTTACTGTCCGGAGAAGACCCTTGATAAACTGGTAGGTCGGAGAGACTGTCTCGAATCCGCTCAGTGGGATAGCGTTCTGGACTCTGGGATCGTGAGCATCAAAAGTGATGATGTTTTCCACGCCCATGCGCACAAGTTCCTGAAGGGCAAGCGCGCAGTCAAGAGATTCTCTTGAACTTCTCTTGTGCTGACGGCTTTCATAGAGGAAAGGCATGATAACATTGATCCTTCTGCCCTTGCCGCCTACTGCAGCGATGATCCTTTTCAGGTTCTGAAAATGATCGTCGGGGGACATGTGGTTGACATTACCTGTCAGCGAATACGTTACATTGTAATTGCATACGTCTACCATCAGATAGAGATCTTTTCCTCTTACAGATTCTCCGATGATGCCTTTTGCTTCTCCGGAGCCAAAGCGCGGTACCCGCGCATTGATGAGGTAGTTATCTCTCTCATATCCCGAAAAGGCAATGTCGTCACGGTACTCATGAGCGCTCTCGTGACGCCATTTTACAAGATAGTCATTCACTTTGGCTCCCATTTCCTCACATCCGGTGAGAGCGATCAGCCCGAGTGCACCTACCGGAATATTCTCTAAGATTCTTTCTGTTCGACGTAACATGAATTGTCCTCCCTGTGCTCTAACTTCATTTTGATACGTATATCATCCCCGATTATCTTCAACAGTGTATAGCTGCTCGTGATCCTGGAGAAAGAGCGTTCCGTGTACAGGTCTGCCAGAGCCTCCAGGGAAAGGTTTGTCGAGATGATCGTTGATTTCCTGTGTAAAAGTCTTTCATTGATGCAGGTAAAAAACTGTGATGCGATGAAGCTGTTTGTATATTCGCTTCCAAGATCGTCGATGATCAGAAGATCACAGTTAAAAATATACTCGTTCATATTCCCGGCGTCAACATCCTTTTTGCTGAACGCTGCCCGGGCGAGGGAATTGAAAAGCTGCGGAGCGGAAAAATATAAAACGGAAAATTCCCGCTCCATGAGTTCACGGGCGATACAGGTGGAGAGATACGTTTTACCGACTCCCACATCCCCATAGAAAAAGAGGTTGCGAAAATCTGTGCCGAAAGTATCAATGAACTGATGGCATATTTTAAGAGTATCTTCCATGATCGCCCGTGCAGAACGCCCGGTCTTCTTATCATAGTAGGAGGGCGAATAAAAATCAAGTCTAAAATTTTCGAAACCGGTCTTATATGGAAGTTCCTTCATGTTGGACTGCTCATACAGGAGATGTATGATCGCCTTGCGGAAACAGTGACACTTTTTATTTCCTATATATCCGGTGTCTTTGCAGTCGGGGCATTCATATACCGGTTCGAGATAATCAGCGGGAAATCCGGCGGAGAGAAGAAGGTTCTGCTTGCTGCTCCGAAGGATCGCCAGTTCTTCCTTGAGGGAAGTGATCGCATGATCGTCCCCGCCCAGGAGTTTTTTCCCGTATTGGACGGAAAGAATGGAGATGGATTCGTCGATCGATCTGAACTCCGGGATCTTTTCATATACTTCCTCATACCGCCGCGTCTGGATATCATGGCTTTTTAACTGCTTCTTTTCATATTCACGCATGATCGCGTAGTATTGTGAACTCTTTAGGCCCATGTATAAACTCCTTTTAATTACTGTTCAACAGCTGTTCTTCCAGAGAGTCCATATCGTAATTCCGCCGTTCGAAATTGTTCAGGTTTCTCACTGCAGTCCGTGCGCGGACAGGGGTGATCCTCTGAGCAGCCTTCTCTTTCTGATATGCCTCGTCAAGAACGGTGACATCCTTGAGGCTTTTCACATGGCTGTTATGCCATTTGGTGAGGATCGTATCAGCGTATTCAAAACTGGGCTGGTGGGTTGCAGAGATCGTTCTGCGGCACGCTTCTTCGATCATATCCGCGGCAAATCCATATTCTTCTGCCCATTTGCGGATATAGGTAAGTTCTGAAGCGGCAGGACCGCGGTTTTTGATGCCGAAAGCATTCAGCACCAGGAAACAGTTTTTGTTGTAGTTCAGTGACTGCTCTTTTGCCTGAGAAACAGTCTCTACACCCGCATCAGACCAGGACAGTGCAACCTTTCGTATGTAGTGCATGCTTTTGTGCCCGTTTTCCACACACGTCTCGATCAGGTATTCGATGAGATCCGCGGACATATGGAGCGTGTCATAAAAATAAGTGATCGTCTCCATGTCTGTGCGCGTCAGTGTCTTTCCGAGATACTGCTCTGCGATAAAGAGGAGAGACTTGATCTCTTTCTGTGCGCGGAATGTATCCAGTGCCACCGCGTTTGTGGGGACAGCCGGAGCAGCAGCGGATGCTGTCGGGACCGGAGCAGCAGGTGCAGGCTTTGCAGAAGCGGGTACGCCTGAGGACGGCTCAGAAGATGCCGATACGGAGGGAACGGTCTCAGTCCCGGTGTCATTCTTGCGGGAGGAACCGATCTTCTGGAGTTCTATCCCTGTGATCTTTCCGTCTGCATCGCGCTCAAGGCGGATGAGACCGGCGTTCTCCCAATAACGGAATGCACGGAGGACATCATTCTCCGTATTGTTCAGACAATCCGCTATCATCGGGATCGTAAGAGAAGAACACGGGTCGTCCAGATGGCGGAGGAGGAAAAGATAAACTTTTACAAATTCGCCGTTGGCATTCACCATGTAATCATCTATAAAGTCATTCGGAAGCAGAGTTGCGTTTGTCTGAAACCTGTTTTTCAATGTCAATTTTTTCATAATATCCTGTCCCACTTTCTGTTACGGTCCGGCGGTGCTGCCGGGAGCCAAAATCAAGCGGACACACAGGAAACCGCATTTCCTCTGTGTCCCGGATAAATATCCTTTGTCTGTCGTGTGCTCATTATAACATCTGGCAATAGAGTTAAAAAGGATTTTCTCGTGGGTAAATCCCGCTTTTTTGTAGATAACTCTGTGTAGAAAGTGTGGATAAGTATGTGGATATCTGCATATCTATGTGGAAAAGTCAGATATCATTTACTTCAGAAGGTCTTCACCCACAGTGACGATGTCTCCTGCACCCATGGTGATGAGAAGGTCTCCCGGGCGGCAGTGTTCCTTCAGGAACGACTCGATATCAGCGAATGTGGGAAGATAAAATGCGTCCGTTCCCAGTTTTTTCGCTTCCTCTGCCAGCGCTTCGGAAGAGACTCCAAGAGTATCCGTCTCACGTGCTGCATAGATATCCGCAAGGACGAGATGGTCTGCATGGGAAAGTGCCTCTGCAAATTCGTGGAAAAATGCTTTTGTCCTTGTATAGGTATGGGGCTGAAAGACGCACCATACGTCATTGTGAGGGTAATGTTGCGCTGCTTTCAGAGTAGCGGCGATCTCTGTGGGGTGATGCGCATAGTCATCAACCACTGTGACGCCGTTAAATGTACCTTTGTATTCAAAGCGGCGGTCGGTCCCTGTGAAAGAGAACAGCCCCTTTCTGGCGGTCTCGGCAGGGATACCCAGCAGATCTGCCACGGCGATGGACGCAAGGGCGTTGGAGACATTGTGGTCTCCGGTCACGGAAAGTGCGACTCTGCCGGCGGACTCTCCTTTTCTCAGGAGCTCAAAGGAGACGTGTCCATGATCATCGTAGCGGATGTCTGATGCGCTGTAATCAAGATCTGCGGAAGAGCCGTATGTGATGACCCGGCAGTCGAGCCCTTTGTAGATCTCTTCATAGTCTTTGATGTCACCGTTGATGACAAGGGTTCCGTCAGAGGGCAGCAGCGCTGTGAACTGGCGGAAAGAATGGCGGATGTCCTCCAGGTCCTTGAAGAAGTCGAGATGATCCTCCTCGATGTTCAGGATCACACTGATCTTCGGGAAGAAATGGAGGAAGCTGTTTGTATATTCACATGCCTCGGTCAGAAAAGTCCCTGAACTTCCCACGCGGATATTCCCGCCGATCGCCTTGAGGATACCGCCCACGGATATGGTCGGATCCATATCGGCTTCAAGAAGGATGTGTGAGATCATGGAAGTGGTCGTTGTCTTTCCATGAGTCCCGGAAACTGCGATCGGAGTGTCATAATTCGTCATGAGCTGTCCGAGGAGCTCTGCGCGGGTAAGCATGGGAATCTTACGCGCTACGGCTTCCATAAGCTCCGGATTGCGCCGGTTGATCGCTGCGGTATAGACAACGCAGTCGATGCCGTCAGTTATATTTTCGGCACACTGTCCGTAGTGGATCAGGGCGCCTTCGCTTTCCAGTTTTCGGGTCAGGGGAGACTCCTTTGAGTCGGAGCCGGATACAGTAAAACCCTCCTCCAGAAGGATTTCCGCAAGCCCGCTCATACTGATGCCGCCGATCCCGATAAAATGGATGTGGATCGGTTTCTGAAAATCAATTTTATACATTACATATACCCCTTTTTTATCTGCTTTACTTTCTGAAAATTTTTGTGTCTGAGTCATATAAATACTGTTATCTACTATATTATACTATATATGGTCAAAATTAAAAGAATATCTTTTTGTTTGAATTTCACAAAAAGAAGTGAAAAAACACAAAAAAATTGTAAAAAATTATTGGATAAAGCTAAATATGTGTTATAATAGATGAAACCAACTAGAAATGAGGTGACGCAATGTTTAAAAAGGAAATGATTGCCATGCTCCTGGCGGGAGGACAGGGCAGTCGACTGGGAGTGCTCACGGCGAAAGTCGCGAAACCGGCAGTTGCTTTTGGCGGGAAATACCGTATCATCGATTTTCCACTCAGCAATTGTATCAATTCTGGGATCGACACGGTCGGAGTCCTCACACAGTATCAGCCCCTTCGGCTGAACACACACATCGGGATCGGCATTCCGTGGGATCTGGACCGCAATGTGGGCGGAGTCTCTATCCTGCCGCCGTATGAGAAAAGTTCGAACAGCGAGTGGTATACCGGTACGGCGAATGCGATCTATCAGAACCTGAATTATATGGAAACATACAACCCTGACTATGTACTGATCCTGTCAGGTGACCATATCTACAAGATGGATTATGAGGTGATGCTGGATTTCCACAAGGCGAACAAAGCCGATGTGACGATCGCGGCGATGCCGGTGCCGATCGAGGAAGCGAGCCGGTTCGGTATCGTTGTCGCGGACGGGGATGGAAAGATCAGAGATTTTGAAGAAAAACCGGAGAAACCGAGCAGCAATCTCGCTTCAATGGGAATTTACATTTTCAGCTGGCCGGTGCTGAGGGAAGCTCTTATAAAGCTGAAAGACCAGCCCAACTGTGATTTTGGGAAACATGTCATCCCCTACTGCCATCAGAAAGGGGACAGGCTGTTTGCGTATGAATATAACGGCTACTGGAAAGACGTGGGGACGCTGAGCTCCTACTGGGAAGCTAACATGGAACTGATCGATATCATTCCGGAATTCAATCTGTATGAAGAATTCTGGAAGATCTATACAAACAGCGCCAACATCCCGCCGCAGTATATCGCGGAGCAGGGTGTTGTGGACCGCTGTATCATCAGCAACGGCTCGGAGATCTATGGGGAAGTCCATAATTCCGTCCTGGGCGGGAGCGTAGTCGTTGGAAAAGGAAGTGTCGTGCGTGATTCCATTATCATGCAGGGGGTTACGATCGGTGAGAACTGCGTGATCGAGAAAGCGATCATCGCGGAGGATACCGTGGTTGGCAAAGGCGCTGTCATCGGGATCGGAAGCGAAGTACCGAACAAGATGAAACCAAACATCTACAGCGGCGGGCTGGCGACGATCGGTGAGAACTCTGTGATCCCTGAGGGAGTGCAGATCGGCAAGAACACAGCCGTCAGCGGCGTGACCTCCGCAGAAGATTATCCGGGCGGCGTGCTGGAGAGCGGCGAGACATTGATAAAGGCAGGTGACAGAGTATGAGAGCGGTAGGCATTATCTTAGCAGGCGGTAACAGCAGGAGGATGAAGGAGCTGACGGCAAAGCGCGCTGCTGCAGCAATGCCGGTTGCCGGAAGCTACCGGGCGATCGATTTTGCGCTGAGCAATATGACCAATTCTCATATTCAGAAAGTGGCGGTGCTGACACAATATAATGCCAGATCCCTGAATGAACATCTGAACTCTTCAAAATGGTGGGATTTCGGGAGAAAGCAGGGCGGGCTGTATGTGTTTACGCCGACGATCACTGCGGATAACGGATACTGGTACAGAGGGACTGCAGATGCGATCTATCAGAACCTGGATTTCCTGAGAAAATGTCATGAGCCTTATGTGATCATCACGTCGGGAGACGCTGTCTATAAGATGGATTACAACAAGGTGCTGGAATATCATATCGCGAAGAAGGCTGATATCACAGTCGTGTGCAAAGAACTGGAGCCGGGCGAGGACGCTACCCGGTTCGGGACGATCCGCATGAACGAGTCGGCAAGGATCGAGGAGTTTGAGGAAAAGCCGATGGTGGCACATTCCCAGACGATCTCCACGGGGATCTATGTGATCCGCAGGAGACAGCTTATCGACCTTGTTGAACATTGTGCTGAAGAGGAGAGGCACGACTTTGTAACGGACATCCTGATCCGTTATAAGAACCTGAAAAAGATTTACGGTTATAAGATAAACAGTTATTGGAACAATATCTCAACTGTTGATTCCTATTATCAGACAAACATGGATTTCCTGAAGCCGGAAGTGCGCAATTATTTCTTCCGGGAACTTCCGAGCGTATTCTCAAAGGTGAGCGACCAGCCGCCTGCAAAATACAACCCGGGAGCTGTTGTGAAGAACAGTCTTGTGGGAAGTGGGAGCATCATCAACGGGACAGTGGAAAATTCTGTTATATTTAAGAAAGTATTTGTCGGAAATAACTGTGTGATCAAGAATTCGATCATTCTCAATGATGTTTATCTTGGGGACAACACTTATATTGAGAACTGTATCGTGGAGAGCCGCGATACGATCAGAGCGAATACGAGACATGTTGGAGAAAACGGTATAAAAGTAGTAGTTGAGAAGAACGAGAGATATGCATTATAAGCCCGGAAGATACAGACGGGCTGCGGTGCCCGGGGAGGAAAGGAAAAAGGAATAAGACCGGCGGGACCGTGGGAGATGCAGACAGAGAAAGGAGACTGGAGAGTATGCAGATTACTGATGTACGTGTGAGAAAAGTCGCGAAAGAGGGGAAATTAAAAGCCGTCGTATCTATCACGATCGACGACGAATTTGTTGTACATGACATCAAAGTGATTGAGGGAGAGAAAGGCCTGTTTATCGCGATGCCGAGCAAGAAAGCTCTGGACGGGGAATACAGAGATATCGCGCATCCGATCAATTCCGGCACAAGAGAGAGGATACAGACGACGATCCTCCAGAAATATGAGGAAAACCTTGAAGAAGAGCCGGAGGCAGAAGTCGGGGAGATATGAGGAGGTACCGAACTGACTGCGCTGATGTGTGAACAGTGAAACAGAGAAAAAGGGCTGCCGTATCACCAGTGGAGCATATCACAGGATGGTGACGGCAGCCTTATTTTGCCATGAGAAGGAAAATGACCATGCAGAAGAGCGTGAACAGGGCATGAAGCTGAGCGGGGGCTGATGCGGGAACTGCGGCGCAGATGTCAGATCAGGCTGTCCCAGCGGGGCGCCGGCAGTTCAAAGTGCATTTCCTTTCCGGTTGAAGGATGACAAAGATCCAGCCTGTATGCGAAGAGACATAGTGTCTTTGGGAGTGGTGTTCCGGAAAGGCTGCCGTAGTGGGGATCTTCACCGTATTTCCGGTCGCCCAGGAGTGGAAATCCGTGATGAGCCATCTGGACCCGGATCTGATGGTGGCGCCCGGTATCCAGATGGATCTCGACTACAGAATAAGGGGTGCCGGCATCCGGATACGTATCAAGGGTGCGGTAATGAAGGCGGGCAGGTTTCGCTCCCGGCGTGTCCGGCTGGCAGACCCGGGAAGTGTTGGCGCGTCCATCCTTGACCAGATGATCTTCCAGGTCCGTTTCGGGCGGGACCGGGATCCCCCGGACTGCGGCAAGGTAATATTTCCCAAAACCGGAGCCTGTCAGCTGACGTGAAAGCTCCCGGGCGGCAGCAGGTGTCTTGGCAAAGACGAGAAGCCCTTCCACGGGCTGGTCCAGACGATGGATCACGGCAAGGTAAGGCTCTTTTGTCTGCCCGCTTTTGATGTTTTTGTTTTTGGAAGATGAAGCGTCAGCCAGATGGTTTTTCAGGAGGCTGACCATGTCACGGGTGCCGATCCGGCTGCTCTGGGTGGGAACCCCGGCGGGTTTGCGGCAGACGATGATATGCGGGTCTTCATATATGATGAGGCTGCTGGTATCCTGGTTCATTCTGGTACTCCTTGTATTCTTGACTTTTCCGCAGGTTGCGACTAAACTGATTATCATATAAAAGAATTTTCAGGTCAAGCTTTTAAGGAGGATTTCCATGATAAATAACGACTGGGAAAGATTTGGGGAAGACATCAGGAGGACGATACAGGATGCAGTGGATTCCCGAGATTTCAGCAGGCTGAACCAGACGGTGTCTGACACCATCGGCCAGGCGATGGATAATGTGTCGCGGGGACTGAAAAATGGCGGCTGGTACAGGGAGAGACCCATCGGAGGAAACTGGGGCGGCCCGCAGGCGTACACCCCGCCTTATGAACCGCGTCAGGGCGCGAAGACAGAGTCACCCCAGGAGAAAAAGAAGATTCTGTACCTGAGGGGGAATTCCACCAGGATCGGAGGGATATTCCTGGCAGCAACGGGATATGTTTTCGGAGCCGGAGCGCTCATCCTCCTGATCGCAGTTCTCATCGCGGCATCGGCGGCGGGCTGGGGGACGGCTTTTGGTCTTGGTGCGGCGGCGATGGCGATCGTGACACTGATCTTTGCGTTCATGGCAGGGACCGGGACCAGCATGGTCCGGAGCGTGGGGAGATTCCGGAAATATGTGAAGATCATGGGAAACCAGGAATACTGTGAGGTCAAGGAACTGGCACGCCAGACAGGACGTCCGGTGAAGGCGGTCCTGAAGGACCTGAAGAAGATGATCAAAAAAGGCTGGTTCCGGCAGGGACATCTGGATGAGCAGGGGACATGCCTTATGTCCAGTGACGCGGCGTTTCAGCAGTACACGAGCCTGATGGAACAGATGAGGCAGCAGAAGGCAGAAAAGGAAGCGGCGGAAGAAAAGGCACGCCAGGAGTATTCAAAGCTGTCTCCGGAGGTGCAGGAGATCATCCGGTCAGGAGATGAATATGTGAAGAAGATCCGCGAGGCGAACGATGCCATTCCGGGCGAAGAGATATCCAATAAGATCGCCCGGATGGAGATGCTGGTGGATAAGATCTTTGACAGGGTAGAGCAGAATCCGGAAACAGTGGATGATATCCATCGTCTGATGGACTACTATCTTCCGATGACGATCAAACTGCTGGACGCATATGAGGAACTGGATGCCCAGCCGGTACAGGGGGAGAACATCATCTCTTCCAAGAAAGAGATCGAGAAAACGCTGGATACTCTGAACGTGGCGTTTGAAAAGCTGCTGGACGATCTGTTCCAGGATACCGCGTGGGATGTGTCGTCCGATATCTCTGTGCTGAACATGATGCTGGCGCAGGAAGGTCTCACAGAGGACGGACTGAAAAACAAAAAATGATCCCCGGGACTGATCCCGGAAACGGACAGAGAAACAAGAATAAGAAAGAGTTATGTGCTAAATAACAGAAAAAGATAAACGGAGGGAAGAAAAATGGGCAGTGATTTTCAGGACATGAGTACGGCGCCGACACTTACACTGGATCCTTTCCAGGGGATGGAGGAGAAGAAACCGCCGGTACAGCAGCAGAAAGAAGAACCGGCGCTGGATGACAGCATCCTCACAGAGGAGGAGCGCCGCACGGTGGATGCGTTTGCAAAGCAGATCGATCTGACAAATTCCACGCTGGTGCTCCAGTACGGAGCGGGGACGCAGAAGAAGATGGCGGATTTTTCCGAGTCAGCGCTGGAGAATGTGCGGTCAAAAGACTTGGGAGAAGTCGGAGACCTTCTCAGCGGAGTCGTGAAGGAACTGAAGAATTTTGATGAAGAAGAGGAGAAAGGATTTCTCGGGATCTTTAAGAAAGCTTCCAATAAGATCGAGAACATGAAGGCAAAATACGCCAAGGCAGAGGCGAACGTCAATGAGATCGTCAAAGTGCTGGAAAAGCATCAGGTGCAGCTTATGAAAGATACGGCGCTGCTGGACAAGATGTACGAGCTGAACCTTACGTACTTTAAAGAACTGTCCATGTACATCCTTGCCGGGAAGAAGAAACTTCAGGAGGTCAGAAGCGGCGAGCTGATGGAACTGACGGCAAAGGCGCAGGCGTCCGGGCTTCCTGAGGATGCGCAGGCGGCAAAAGACCTGGATTCTATGTGTAACCGGTTTGAGAAGAAGATCCATGACTTGGAGCTGACCCGGATGATCTCGATCCAGACCGCTCCACAGATCCGTCTTGTGCAGAACAACGATACTCTGATGGTGGAGAAGATCCAGTCCACCATCGTGAACACCATCCCGCTCTGGAAGAGCCAGATGGTGCTGGCGCTCGGCGTGGAGCATTCTACCCAGGCAGCAGCGGCACAGAGGGAAGTGACAGACATGACAAATGAACTTCTCCGGAAGAATGCGGAGAAACTTAAGATGGCGACGATCGAGACGGCGAAAGAGTCCGAGAGGGGGATCGTGGATATGGATACCCTCAAGGCGACCAATGAATCTCTGATCTCCACCCTGGATGAAGTGATGAACATCCAGAGGGAAGGAAGGCAGAAGAGAGCGGAGGCTGAGGCGGAACTCCAGACGATGGAGAATGAACTGAAACAGAAGCTGCTGCAGATCCAAGGTTGACAATATCGGTGTTTTTCGATAAAATCACAGTTACGGACGTTACAGTTCACGCTGCGCTCAGTTTAGGTGTGGACTGCAACTTACGGACAGCGATGAACGGGATTAGTATGTACGGGGAATGCCACAGAGAGGAGGCGGCTGGTGAGAGCCTTCGCAGGAATGTACAGAACCGGCCCGGGAGCTTCTGCATGAAAGTGCAGCGTAAGCCTGCGTTAAAGGCGAAAGAGTGAGCTGCTAAGGTGCGCGGCTTCCGGGTCATTATCCTGGACTGAGAGGCGCGCAGAGCAGTTAAATAGGGTGGTACCGCCGGGAAATCCGGTCCCTTGTTTTCAGGGGACACAGGATGTCCCGGCTTTATTATTTTTTAAGGAGAGAGAAAGATGGCAAAGGAAAAGAAACTGGTACAGTCGATCACATCAAGAGATGAAGACTTTGCACAGTGGTATACGGACGTCGTCCGAGAGGCGAAACTGTGCGACTATTCAGGGGTAAAAGGATGCCTGAACTATCTGCCGAACGGATACGCCCTGTGGGAGAATATCCAGGCGGACCTTGACAGAAGATTCAAAGAGACAGGAGTGGAGAACGTTTATCTCCCGGTCCTGATCCCGGAGAGCCTTCTTCAGAAGGAGAAGGATCATATCGAAGGATTTGCGCCGGAGGTGGCATGGGTGACTCACGGAGGGATGGAGCAGCTCCAGGAGAGATTCTGCATCCGTCCGACTTCTGAGACACTGTTCTGCGATGTGTGGAGCAAGACGGTACAGTCCTACCGTGACCTTCCTAAGGTATGGAACCAGTGGTGTTCTGTCCTGAGATGGGAGAAGACAACAAGACCGTTCCTTCGTTCCAGAGAATTCCTGTGGCAGGAGGGACACACCATCCATGCGACTTACGAGGAAGCGGAAGAGCGCACGAAGATGATGTGGAACGTATACAAAGATTTCGTAGAGCAGGACCTGGCGATCCCGGTGGTCGCAGGAAGGAAGACGGAGAGCGAGAAGTTTGCCGGAGCTCAGGATACTTACACGATCGAGGCGCTGATGCATGACGGACAGGCGCTCCAGTCTGCTACGAGCCATTTCTTCGGAAATGCGTTCCCGGACGCGTTCAATATCAAATATGCGGACAAGAACAATGAGCTTCACAGCGTGTACGAGACGTCCTGGGGACTTTCTACCAGGATCATCGGTGCCATCATCATGGTGCACGGCGATGACAGCGGTCTCGTGCTTCCGCCAAGGATCGCACCGGTCCAGACAAGGGTCATCCCGATCGCGCAGCATAAAGAAGGTGTGCTGGATAAGGCGAACGAACTGCTGGAGACACTGAAGGCGGCAGGATACCGCGCGAAGATCGACGACTCTGAGAAGAGCCCGGGATGGAAGTTCAGTGAGCAGGAGATGCTTGGGATCCCGACACGTATCGAGATCGGACCGAAGGATATCGAGAACGGACAGGTGGTCGTGGTACGCCGTGATACAAGAGAGAAGATCGTCGTATCCATGGATGAGATCACCACAAAACTGGGTGAGATCCTTGAGACGATCCAGAAAGATCTTTATGCGAAGGCAAAGGCATTCCTGGATGACCATATCAGCACAGCGACGAGCATCGACGAGATGAAAGATGCTGTTCAGAATAAGAAAGGCTTTGTCAAAGCGATGTGGTGCGGCGAGGAAGCGTGCGAGGACGAGATCAAGGCGCAGGCGGGAGGAGTGACTTCCAGATGTATCCCGATGGAAGAGGAACATCTCTCAGATGTATGCGTGTGCTGCGGCAAGCCGGCGAAGCATATGGTCTACTGGGGAAGAGCGTATTGATCTAGTGCAGTGGACAGTCCCTTTTAAAGGAGGGGCGGGTCTGGATAAAAACAGAGTCAGGATATTCAAATGATATATCGCTGCAGGTGCCGTGTGCTTTTGAACGAGCGCACGGCACTGATTCTATATTTACATTATTAAGGAAACACAGTTTTTTAAAAACATCGTAAAATCCCTTGACATCCGAAAATAAACGTAATAAACTAATCTAGCGTGCAAAAACGTATTATTTTTGTGCGCGAAAATGGATAATGACATGATTATCCGCAGCCCCTTACGGCATAAGCCGCAAGGTAACGAATAATTCATAGGAGGTGAAAAGAATGCCAACATTTAACCAGTTAGTTAGAAAAGGACGTCAGACTTCTGAGAAAAAGTCTACAGCACCGGCACTTCAGAAAGGATACAACTCTCTGAAAAAACGTGCGACAAACACATCTGCACCGCAGAAGAGAGGTGTCTGCACAGCTGTTAAGACTGCTACACCGAAGAAGCCTAACTCAGCTCTCAGAAAGATCGCCAGAGTTCGTCTTTCTAACGGAATCGAAGTAACAAGCTACATCCCGGG
>DWXK01000061.1 GCA_019119205.1 Candidatus Mediterraneibacter intestinavium | reverse complement strand
CAGATTCAAAAGGACTTGAACAGCAATATCACACCGGATGGCGGTAATTTCACAGTTCTGGAACTGGTAGAAAAGTATATTTCACAGAAAACAGGTGTCCGTCATAACACAAGGTCAAATTATAACTTTGTGGTCAATGTGATTAAGAAAGAAGCCTTTGGGCAGAAGCGCATTGACAAGATCAAGGTGTCTGATGCCAAAGAATGGCTGATTAAGATGCAGCAGATTGATGGGCGAGGTTACAGTTCCATTCACACGATCCGTGGTGTGGTAAGACCTGCCTTTCAGATGGCGGTGGATGATGATTTGCTGGTAAAGAATCCGTTTGAATTTCAGCTGAACACCGTTGTTGTGAACGATAGTGTCACAAGAGAAGCTATCACACGACAGCAGGAAAGAGATTTCTTGGAATTTCTAAAGAACGACAAGCATTTCTGCAAGTACTATGACGGTATCTATATCCTGTTCAAGGCAGGACTTCGTATCTCTGAATTTGTTGGATTGACGAAGAAGAACCTTGATTTTGAGAACAACAGAATCATCGTGGATCATCAGCTTCAGAGAACCAGAGATATGAAATATATCATTGAAGATACCAAGACAGAAAGCGGCGAACGTATGGTTCCGATGACACCGGAAGTGAAGGAGGCTTTTCAGCGTATTCTTGCCAACAGAAAGAACCCAAAGGTTGAGCCTATGGTAGATGGGTACAGCGGATTTCTGTTTCTGGACAAGAACGGCAGACCGATGGTGGCACTTCACTGGGAGAAATATTTTCAGCATATCCGTGAGAAGTACAACAAGATTTACAGGGTACAGATGCCGAAAGTTACTCCTCATGTTTGCAGACATACTTTCTGTTCCAATATGGCGAAGTCTGGAATGAATCCGAAGACGCTTCAATATATTATGGGTCATAGTGACATCAGCGTAACATTGAATGTTTACACGCATTTGAATTATGATGATGCTGAGGAAGAAATGCAGAAAGTAGTAGAATCATCTTCAAAGAAATCGACAATGCACCGTAAAAGGTGCGTGTCGTAAATCATTTGAATTTACGACAGAATTTACGACAAATGATGGCAAAAACAAGCCAAAATAAGCATAAATATACCAAGTTATGGTTGTTAAGCCTCTGTCGTAGAAATGCCGAAAAGTGGCGTAAAATCAAGGAAAATCAGCATTTTCAAGGAGTTTTAGATATATGATAAAAGTATTATTCATCTGCCACGGCAACATCTGCCGTTCAACCATGGCTGAATATGTTATGAAAGATATGGTCAACAAGATGAATCTTTCCGACTCTTTCCACATCGACTCCGCCGCCACCAGCCGCGAGGAGATCGGCAATCCGGTCCACTACGGGACCAGGCGGAAGTTAAAGGAAGTCAGCATCCCCTGCGGGGATCACCGCGCGCGCCAGATGCGCCGGGAGGAGTATGACCAGTTTGACTACATCATCGGGATGGATTCCTGGAATATCCGGAATATCAACCGGATCATCGGGAACGGAGATCCGGACGGAAAAGTGTCCAAGCTTCTGGATTTTACGGAACGGAAAGGGCAGGACATCGCGGATCCCTGGTATACCGGGAATTTCGACGAGACATACAGAGACGTAAAAGAGGGCTGCGAAGCCCTCCTTGATGAATGCCTCCTACGCCTCTAAGGAGTAGGAGAGCAGCTTTTTTAAATTGTTGTGGAACTGGCGGTTGTGTGAGCGGATCTTCATCTTTTCAGAGCTGGATTTGTTCTGCTCTACATATGCCGCATAGCGGGAAAACAGAACGTGGTAGTCAGTGTCCTGTTTCTGGCCCCAGCGGACGAGGACCCAGTTCATTGCGTCAGAATGCCAGTACTGCATTGGGATCCCGGCCATTTTCAGGGTCGTGATGTACTGGACTGCCTCCATGGAAAGCCTTGCGATCTGACGGCTGCGGTGATCATCCAGACTATCATTTCCAGATTGTCCGATCTTTCGGAAAATCCTCTGGGGCAGAGACTTTTTCTGGGATTCCTTTTCCATCAGCCGCATGCTCCGGCGGAGTGTTTCGTTAAGACGGCTTGCCGCGTTCCAGTAAGTGACAAAGGAAGACGAGTCGTCTTTACTGTCGTCATCCGGCCCCACCTTGAAAGTGCGGAAGACCCTTGGCGCGGTCTCACCGAACATTTCATGATTATATGCTTTCCTTTTCTCAGAATCTGAGAGGACACGATATGCCTCCAGGATCTCCTGCATGAAAGCTGTAGTATCTATATCTTTGTGTACATTCGCATCGGGATGATATACCTTTGCCAATGCATTTTTTGCATTCGTGATCTCTTCCAGAGTCGCATCTCTGGAAACACCTAACACATCATAATACGTGCGAGATTTCATGAATGACCTCCTTATTAACTCTTCCTTTATTCTCCCATCGATTAATATACGCCAGGTATTTCCAAAAGTCAATCCGAGACATATTTTTATTTTTCACAGACTATATTGTTAACAGACGATATATTTCGGAGGAGAACATAAAAATGAAACGGGTTCTTGCAGTTGTTCTCGGGCTTGTCCTTCTCCTGCAGATCCAGGCTGCAGCACCGCTCCTTGTATCTGCGGAGGAGCCGGAAGGGGAAGAGACTACAGTGGAAGAGACAGAGGAAGATACAGAGGGAGAGAATGTTGAGGCAGAAGAGGCTCCGGCGGAAACAGGGGAAGAAACAACGGAAGAAGAGGAAGTACAGGAGGGGGAAGCGGTTCAGGAAGGACCAGAGGTAAGCGCTCCGTCCGCAGTCCTGATGGAAGCATCCACCGGGACGGTGCTTTATGAAAAGGATGGGGACACGGCAAGACCGCCCGCAAGTGTGACAAAGGTCATGACCATGCTCCTGATCTTTGAGGCGGTCGAACGGGGAGATATCAGCCTGGACGACGAAGTGACGACCTCGGAGTATGCGGCTTCCATGGGCGGCTCCCAGGTGTTCCTGGAGCCGGGAGAGGTGCAGACGGTGGATACGCTGCTGAAGTGCATTTCCGTTGCCAGCGCAAACGACGCCTGTGTGGCGATGGCGGAATACATATGCGGAAATGAGGAAGAATTTGTAAATAGGATGAACCAGAGGGCGGGCGAGCTTGGTATGGAAAATACGAATTTTGTCAACTGCAACGGTCTGGATGCGGACGGACATGAGACCAGTGCCAGGGACATCGCCCTGATGTCCAGAGAGCTGATCACAAAGCATCCTCAGATCCGGGATTACTGTATGATATGGATGGAGAATATCACCCATACGACTTCGAAGGGAACCAGTGAGTTCGGGCTTACAAACACGAATAAGCTGGTACGCCAGTATGAGTATGCCACGGGTTTGAAGACGGGCTCGACGGGGGAGGCGAAGTTCTGTGTTTCCGCCACGGCAGAGAAGAACGGAGTGGAACTGATCGCCGTTATCATGGCGGCGGAAAATTCTAAGGAACGGTTCCAGGATGCGGTCACGCTTCTCAATTACGGGTTCGGCAAGTGTCAGCTCTATACAGATGAGGAACCGGGGATCCCTGCGCCGGCAGAAGTCGAGGGCGGCGTGGAAGATCAGGTGAGAGCGGAGTATTCCGGCAGCTTTACCTATCTGGATACATCCGGGGCGAACCTGAACCATATCGAGAAGAAAGAACAGAGAGAAGAGCAGATAAAGGCTCCTGTGAGAAAAGGGGATGTGCTGGGGCGCTTAACCTATTTCCTTGATGGAAAGGAGATAGGGCATGTGGATATCCTTGCGACAGAGGATGTGGAAAAAGCAGGATTCCTGGATCATCTGAAGGAAGCGGCGGGAGAACTGCGGCTTTGAACCTGTTTTGGACCTGCAACGAAAAATGGCAGAAGGGCGCAGGGAAACAAAAAGAAAATCCAGGTTCAGACTTGAGCATGCAAAAAAGCGGAAAACCTACTTGTGCCGGAGATGCAGGATGCATTATAATGAAGGACAGCCGCAGGGCGGAAGAGCCCGTCCTGCAAAAAAATACAAGGAGGATGACATCATGGATTATGCAAATATGATCGACCATACATTATTAAAGGCGGATGCCACAAAAGAGCAGGTGAAGAAACTCTGCGAGGAAGCGATGGAGTACGGGTTCCATTCCGTATGCGTCAATTCCAGCTTCGTATATTACTGCACTCAGCTTCTGAAGGATTCGGATGTGAAGGTGTGCACTGTGATCGGTTTCCCGCTGGGTGCCATGTCTACCGCAGGAAAGGCGGCAGAGGCGAAGGCGGCGGTAAAAGACGGAGCGCAGGAACTGGATATGGTCATCCATGTTGGGATGATCAAGAGCGGGGACTGGGATTATGTGAAGCAGGATATCGCCTCTGTCGTGGAAGAAGCGGGTGAGAAGGCGATCGTCAAGGTGATCCTGGAGACCTGCCTTCTCACCGAGGAGGAGAAAAAGACAGCCTGCCGGATCGCAAAGGAAGCCGGCGCGGCATTTGTCAAGACATCCACTGGATTTTCCACAGGCGGAGCGACAGCAGAGGACGTGGCGCTCATGCGCTCTGTGGTCGGGCCGGAGATGGGCGTGAAGGCATCCGGCGGGATCCGTTCCCTGGAGGATGCCAGAAGAATGGTGGAAGCCGGGGCTGACCGGATCGGTGCGAGCGCAGGGATCGCGATCGTAAAAGAGCAGAGAGGACAGTAAAGGAGAGATATGACGTTTATTTGGATTCTGATCATTGCAGCGGCCGTCATTGTGGCGGCAGTCTGTATTGAGATCTACAGGGAGACTCATAATTTCTGTGTGACGCGCTACCGTGTCCATCCGGAGAAAATGGAAGGGATGGAAGAGGAGAAGATCAAGATCGTTTTTCTCAGCGATCTTCACAACAGGAAATACGGAGAGAAAAATGAGCGCCTTCTGCGCGCTGTGCGCCAGACTTATCCGGATCTTATCCTGATCGGAGGCGATATGCTGGTGGGAAAAGAGCATGCCTCTTTTGAACCGGCGCTGTCTTTCGTGGAGAAACTCACTGCACTGTGTCCCGTGATCTATGCAAATGGGAATCACGAACAGAGGATGAAAGAGGAACCGGAAAAATACGACGCTTCCTATAAAGAATATAAAACAAAACTGAGGGGAAAAGGCGTGCTGTTTCTGGAGAACGGGAGTACTGTGGTAAAGCTGCATGGGAAACGGTTCCGCGTAAGCGGACTGGAACTGCCCCTGGACACGTATAAAAAATTCCGCAGGGAACGAGTTGACGGCAGTACAGTGGAGTCGTGCCTGGGCTTTGTCCCAAAAGAGAGAAGGGATCAGGATTATCAGATCCTCCTCGCCCACAATCCGACCTATATGGATGCGTATAAGGAATGGGGCGCGGACATGATCCTCTCCGGACACCTTCACGGCGGGATCGTCAGGATCCCGGGGGTCGGCGGCGTCATCACTCCCCAGGCATTTCTCTTTCCAAAATATTCCGGGGAGATGACTGTAGAGGGGGAGCAGACGATCATCGTGAGCAGGGGGCTGGGAACCCACACGATCAATCTGCGGCTGTTCAATCTGCCGGAAGTGATCCTGATCGAGCTGAAAAAACCGTTGTAAATGAGGCTGGTTTCCCTTATAATAGAAATATTGACGCGCGGCAGCACGTACTTATGCTGCCGGGACCATCTGCGCAGTATCTGACAAAAAAGCGTACAAGAATGCAGATGTGCTGGTGTATTTATGCTTTGAGGGAGATTTCTATGGGAATACCGGTTAAGTTAGAGGTGTTTGAAGGACCGCTTGACCTGCTTCTTCACCTGATCGATAAGAATAAGATCGATATCTATGACATACCGATCGTTGAGATCACGAACCAATATATGGATTATATCAAACAGATGCGGAAGGAAGATCTGAACGTCATGAGCGAGTTCCTTGTCATGGCGGCGACCCTTCTGGATATCAAGTGCCGGATGCTCCTTCCGAAAGAAGTGACGGAAGAGGGCGAGGAAGTGGATCCGAGGCAGGAACTGGTTGAACAGCTCCTGCAGTATAAGATGTACAAGTATATGGCGTATGAGCTGAAAGACCGTCAGGTGGATTCGGACCAGATCATGTACAAATCCCCGACCATACCGGAGGAAGTGGCGGAGTATGTAGAACCGGTAGATCTGGATGTCCTGCTGGACGGGCTGACATTGAGAAAGCTGAACAAGGTTTTCCAGGAAGTGATGAGACGCCAGACAGACAAGATCGATCCTGTCAGGAGCAAATTCGGGAAGATTGAGAAGGAAGAAGTCTCTCTTTCTGACAAGTTTGACCATATTCATGAATACATGAAAGGACATGCGAGGTTCAGTTTCCGGCAGCTTCTGGAAGAACAGAAGAGCAAGATGCATATCGTGGTGACATTCCTTGCGATCCTGGAGATGATGAAGCTGGGAGAGATCCGTGTGGAGCAGGAGGAGAACTGCGGCGAGATTATGATTGAAAGGACTGGATATATCAATGGAGATAGAGAAGCTTCAGGGGGCGATTGAGGCGATCCTTTTTACGATGGGTGATTCCGTGGAACTGGAGAAGATTGCGGCGGCGATCGGACATGATGAAAAAACAACAAGAAAACTCATCCACAATATGATGGACCGTTATGAAGAGGAAAGCCGCGGGATCCGGATCATAGAACTGGATAATTCCTTCCAGATGTGCACGAAAAAAGAAATGTATGAATATCTGATCCGCATCGCAAAACAGCCTAAACGGTACGTTCTGACCGATGTCCTCCTGGAGACTCTTTCCATCATCGCATACAGACAGCCGGTGACAAAGCTGGAGATCGAGAAGATCCGCGGAGTCAAATCGGACCATGCAGTGAACAAGCTGGTGGAGTATGGGCTGGTGGAAGAGACGGGACGGATGGAGGCGCCCGGGAGACCGCTTCTTTTTGGGACCACGGAAGAATTTCTCCGCAGGTTCAGCGTCCATTCTCTGGATGAACTTCCGACTCTCAACGAAGAACAGATCGAACACTTTAAGGAAGAGGCGGAGGACGAGGCGCAGCTGAAACTGGATATCTGAGCGGCCTGGAAAACGCCCGGTTCCGACAGAGTACCAGGGGCAGAACGCGGCATGTGACGGAAAGTTCTAGTCTCGGGAGAACAGGCATAGATTATCAGTAAGACATATGCGCGGGAGCGGTCTGCAATGAAGAAAAGCAGAGAAAACAATCAAAGAAAAAAGGCGCTTGTCCTTGCCCTTTTCCTCTTTTTCATAACAGTCTGCACGGGATTTGCAGCAGAGGCAGAGGAAAATGCGGACGAGATCACAGGCTCAGAACTGTACGCCCGGTCGGCGGTCCTGATGGACGCGGACAGCGGGCGTGTTTTATTTGCCAAAAACGGACAGGAAGAACTTGCCATGGCGAGCACGACGAAGATCATGACCTGTATCCTGGCACTGGAGAACGGCAGCCTGTCAGACACTGTGCAGGTCAGCGCCAATGCAGCCTCCCAGCCGGAAGTCAGGCTGGGGATGCGGGAGGGGCAGCGGTTTTATCTGGAAGATCTTCTGTATTCACTCATGCTGGAGTCGCACAATGACTCCGCTGTCGCGATCGCAGAACATATTGGCGGGAGCGTGGAAGGCTTCGCTTCTATGATGAACCAGAAGGCAATGGACCTTTCATGCAGCAGTACATATTTTATCACCCCAAACGGCCTGGATGCGCAGGATGAGACCGGGGCGCACCATACAACTGCGGAAGACCTGGCGCGGATCATGAAGTACTGTATCACAGAGTCGGAGAAAAACGAGGAGTTTCTTACGATCACCCGGACGCAGACTTATCAGTTTTCGGACTGTGACGGAGAAGGTTCCTATTCGTGTCAGAACCACAATCTCTTTCTTCAGATGATGGAGGGTGCTCTTTCCGGGAAGACCGGGTTTACTGCTGACGCGGGCTACTGTTACGTGGGAGCACTCCGGCGGGATGACAGGACGTTCATTGTCGCCCTGCTTGCCTGTGGATGGCCGAACAACAAAGGGTACAAATGGTCGGACACAAAGAAGCTGATGGAATACGCGCTGGAGAACTATGAATACCGCCAGATCGACGTGAGTCTGGATGCAGGGACGGTGCGTGTCCGGGGAGGCACAGACGGAGGGTTCCCGGGAGCGGGGGAGGTGCTGATGAAGACGGAAACGCAGGCAGAACCGTTCCGGGTCCTGCTCCGGCGGGATGAAGATGTTTCTATCACTTATGACCTTCCGGAAATTGTCACAGCTCCTGTACAGAAAGGGGAGGAGCTGGGGGAAGTGACCTACAGTCTGGATGGGATCAGTTTGAAGACCTACCCTGTGACTGCTTCGAAAACGATCAGAGAAAGGACATTCAGGGTGTGCCTGGATCATATTTGTGGCGGAATCTTCCTAAGATATTAAAAAAGATCAATGCAAATGATTAATTTTGTCACTGGTATCGATCGGTATACTATGTTAGTATAAGTGAGGATAAAATAAAACAACCAAATTGATTAAATATAAGGAGATGAATGATCATGGAAAACTGGAAGAAATACGAAAAATCATATTTTATGCCGCCTGAGCCGTGCTATGACTGGGTGAAGAAGGATTCGATCGAGAAACATCCAATCTGGTGCAGCGTGGATCTGCGCGACGGAAATCAGGCGTTGATCGAACCTATGAGCCTGGATGAAAAACTGGAATTCTTCCAGCTCCTTCTTGATGTGGGGTTCAAGGTGATCGAAGTAGGATTCCCAGCCGCCTCTGAGACCGAGTACCAGTTCGTGCGGACTCTGATCGAGCAGAACATGATCCCGGATGACGTTACGATCCAGGTGCTGACCCAGGCGAGGGAACACATCATCAAGCGTACCTTTGAAGCGGTCAAAGGCGCGCCCCACGCGATCATCCATGTTTACAATTCCACCTCTGTTGCCCAGAGAGAACAGGTGTTTAAAAAAGACAAGGAGCAGGTCAAGAAGATCGCGACGGACGGAGCGGAACTCCTGAAAAAGCTGGCGGACGAGACAAATGGAAATTTCACCTTTGAGTACAGCCCGGAGAGTTTCCAGGGAACAGAAGTAGATTATGCTCTTGAAGTCTGCAACGCGGTGCTTGAGATCTGGAAGCCGACACCGGAGAATAAGGCGGTCATCAATCTCCCGACAACAGTGGAGAACGCGATGCCCCATGTATTTGCGAGCCAGGTGGAATATTTCAACAAGCATCTGGTATACCGTGACAGCGTGATCCTTTCCCTGCATCCCCACAATGACCGGGGATCCGGAGTCTGCGACGCGGAACTGGGGATCCTTGCCGGTGCGGACCGGATCGAGGGAACACTCTTCGGCAACGGGGAACGTACCGGAAATGTGGATATCGTTACTCTGGCGATGAACATGTTCTCTCAGGGCGTGGATCCGGGACTGGATTTCTCTAATATGAGCGACATCTGCGAGGTATATGAGCGGGTCACAAGGATGAACGTTTCTCCCCGCCAGCCCTACGCCGGAGAACTTGTATTCACCGCATTTTCCGGATCTCATCAGGACGCTATCGCAAAAGGAATGGCGTGGAGAGAGGAGAAGAACCTGGACAAATGGAGCGTGCCCTATCTGCCGATCGATCCTCAGGATGTGGGAAGAAGATACGATTCCGATGTGATCCGTATCAACAGCCAGTCCGGAAAAGGCGGCGTGAACTATATCCTGAAGCAGGGCTTCGGGATCAGCCTGCCCGAGAAGATGAGAGAGGAAGTCGGTTATCTGGTGAAAGATGTATCCGACAAGGCGCACAAAGAGCTGACTCCCGATCTTGTATATCATATCTTCGAGGACAATTACATCAACGCCAAACCAGTGTTTACAGTGGATGAATGCCACTTTAAACAGGAGGACGGGATCGTCGCAGAAGCTACGATCCATCACAATGGAAATGATCTGAAGATCACAGGGGTTGGAAACGGACGTCTGGACGCGGTGAGCAATGCCATCAAGCATTATTTCGATGTGAGCTACGAGCTGGCAGTTTACGAGGAACACTCCCTGACAAAAGGTTCCTCCTCAAGAGCCGTTGCCTACGTGGGCGTAGTCTGCAACAAGAAACGCTACTGGGGCGTCGGGATCGATCCCGATATCATCAAGGCTTCCATCGAGGCGCTTGTCGTAGCGGTAAATAAGATCAAAGAGATCGCAGAGTCCAACGTGAACAAAGACGAGAGACTGCTGGAGATCACCAACTATATCTATGCAAACTATAAAGATGTCACACTGGATGACCTTGCGGAGAAGTTCTTCCTCTCCAAACCCTATCTCTCCAAATATATCAAGGAGAAATCCGGGATGACGTTCGGGGATATCCTGAAGAAAGTCCGCATGAAAAAAGCGCGCGCCATGCTAAAGAGCAGCAGCGCCACGGTGGAGAGCATCGCGGAATCTGTGGGATATCAGAATGTAGAACATTTTAACCGCATCTTTAAGAAGATGTATAATATCACACCGGTGCAGTACAGGAACCGTCACTAAAGCGGGACTGCCGGGGAGGAGATCCGCCGGAAGGGATGTATTGCTCTCAGACACACTCTCGTTCGGAAAACCGCGCAGCGGTACGTAAGATCGCAAAGGACGCGATCTAAGTACCGGCGCGGTTTTAACGGTCTTCGAGCAACACATCCCTTCCGGCTGGGCTTTTCCAACCGGCAGTTCCGGTTCAGGAGCGGCTGGGAGGACGCGCCTGCGCGCTGCTCCCGACTGCCCGGCCCCGGGAGTGTAAAATTGTTGGATGGGAAGGGGATGTTTTTGGCTGGACAGAGAGAATGCCGCAGCCGGAAATGTCCCCTTTCTGCCTTTGGATGACCGGGAGCGCGCAAAGCGCGTCCCGGTCATCCGTGCAGGCGGGGGCTGTCGCCCCAAAAAGTTCGCTAGAAATATCCTTCCGATTCTCTCCCACAAACTTTCCCTGCCGCAGGCAGTAAGGGGCCGGCGCGCTTTTGCGCGCCGACCCCAACACTGCCGTCCGATCTGCCGGAGCGGGGAGCAGCCCAGCCGGAGGGAGATGTTGTCTAAGGACCGTCAAACCAATGCCGGCACTTAGAGCGCGTCCTTTGCGCTCTTACGTGTCCGCTGCATTGGTTTCCGAGCGGGAGCGTGTCCGCAGACAACACCTCCCTTCGGCGGACGCCCTCTCTCCCCGCCCCGCCAAATCGCACAAAATTTATTGTTTTGCGAATACTTTAGTGTTATCATGGGAATGGATTTTACTGACAGGAGGATTTCTATGAACGTTCATGACAGGATAGATGCTCTCCGCCGTGAGATGGAGAGCGCGGGGGTCGATATTTATATCGTTCCGACTGCAGATCATCACCACAGTGAATATGTGGGGGAATATTTTAAGGTTCGTCAGTTTCTCACCGGGTTTACCGGCTCGGCAGGGACCGCGGTGATAACGAGAGACAAGGCGGGGCTCTGGACAGACGGGAGATATTTTATCCAGGCAGACCGTCAGCTCTCCGGGAGCGGGATCACGCTTTACCGGATGGGGGAACCGGGCGTGGATACGGTGGAAGAATTTGTGGAAAAGGAACTTCCACAGTGTGGTGTGATCGGCTTTGACGGACGCACCGTCGGGATCGCCGAGGGCAGAGGATACGAGAAGATCGCAAAGGAGAAAAACGGAAGGCTGGACCAGGGCAGGGACCTGGGAGGAATTGTCTGGGCAGACCGCCCGGAGATGCCAAAAGAGAAGGCCTTCCGCCTGGACGTGAAGTACGCCGGGGAGAGTACGGGGTCTAAACTTGCCCGCATCCGGGAAAAGATGGAGGAGTGCGGTGCGGATGCCCACCTCGTTTCCAGCCTGGATGACATCGCGTGGATGCTCAACATCAGGGGTGGTGACGTTGCGTACTGCCCCCTGGTCCTTTCCTATGCTCTGGTCTGGAAAGATCATGTGGACTTCTATGCGGACCGGGACAAATTTTCTGATGAACTTCTGGAAGAACTGAACGAAGATGGCGTCCGTCTTCTTCCATACGCTCAGGTCTATGAAGATGTAAAACGACTGGAAAAAGGCACGTCTGTTCTGCTTGACCCGGAGAGGATAAGCTATGCCCTTTATAAAAACCTGCCGGAGCATGTGAGTACGATAGAAGAACAGAACCCGTCCATTCTCATGAAATCCATGAAGAACGACACAGAGGCGGAAAACATCCGGAAAGCGCATTTGAAAGACGGGATCGCGCACACACGTTTCATGTGCTGGCTGAAGAAAAATATCGGAAAGATCCCCATGACAGAAATGTCCGCATCTGCTAAACTGGAAGAGTTCCGGTCGGAGCAGGAGGGATACCTGGGCGCCAGTTTTGCGCCGATCAGCGCGTTCGCCGATCACGGGGCGGTGATCCACTACAGCGCTACGGAAGAGACGAATGTGGAACTGAAAGAAGGAAAACTCTTCCTGACGGATACCGGCGGACATTACTGGGAAGGGTCTACAGACATCACCCGGACTGTGGCGCTGGGAGAAGTGGGAGAGACGGAGAAGGAGCATTTTACCCTTGTGGCAAGGGCGATGCTGCGTCTCGCGAATACGGCGTTTCTCCACGGATGCACAGGGGCGAATCTGGACTGTATCGCGCGGGAGATATTCTGGAAGGAAAAACTGAACTTCAATCACGGGACAGGACACGGAGTGGGATATCTCACAAACGTCCATGAAGCTCCCATCAATTTCCGTTGGAAAGAGGGAAACTTCCCTGCCCAGCCGCTGGAAAAGAATATGGTGATCTCAGATGAACCGGGGATCTACATTGAAGACTCCCACGGGATCCGTCTGGAAAATCTTCTACTTGTACAGGAGGATGAAGAAAATGAATATGGGCAGTTCATGAGATTCGAGATCCTGACCTGGGTGCCTATCGATCTTGATGCCCTGCTTCCGGAGCGGATGACGGAAGAGGAGCGGAGCATGCTCAACGATTACCACAGAAGAGTATATGAACTGATCGGACCTCATCTGAATGCGGAGGAACGAGAGTGGCTGAAAGAATATACCCGTCAGATATAAGGATGTGGGATGAGAGAGCGCTTCTCGCTGCATCTTTAGAGGAGGTGCGATGCCGGAGCGCTTCTGACGGAAAAGAGAGAAAGAAATAAGGAAAGACAGAGAAATGGAACCAACAGAAAATACGACGAATGAACTGATCGTCAGGATAGAATCAAAATATTCAAAACTGAGCAAAGGGCAGAAGCGCCTTGCGGACTATGTGCGTCAGAACTACGACAAAGCGGTCTTTCTGACCGCGGCCCGTCTTGGTGAGATCGTTGGAGTCAGTGAATCCACGGTAGTCCGTTTTGCCACGCAGCTGGGATACAAAGGGTATCCTGGATTTCAGAAAGCTCTGGAAGAACTGGTCAGGAACAAACTGAATTCCATTCAGAGGATGGAAGTGACTTACGGAAGGATCAGCCAGAGCGAGATACTGGAGACTGTGCTCCACTCAGATATCGAAAAGATCAAACTGACCCTCTCTGCCATCGACCATAAAGCGTTTGATCTCGCCATCGACACTATACTGGAGGCGAAGAAGATCTACGTTATCGGGATCCGGAGCTGTGCGCCCCTTGCTTCGTTTCTGAGTTTTTATCTGAACCTGGTCTGTGATGATGTGACTGCGGTCACAACGAACAGTTCCAGCGAGATCTTTGAACAGCTCATACGGATCGGGGAGAAGGATGTCATCATCGGCATCAGTTTCCCCCGCTACTCCATGCGTACGCTGAAAGCCCTGGAGTTTGCGAGCAACCGGAAGGCAAAGGTGATCACGCTGACGGACAGCGTCCACTCCCCGATGAACCTGTACTCTTCCTGCAACCTGATCGCGCGCAGCGATATGGCGTCCATCGTGGATTCCCTGGTCGCACCTCTGAGCGTGATAAATGCACTGGTTGTTGCTCTCTGCATGAAAAAGCAGAAAGAAGTGGTCAGCACACTGGAAACGCTGGAAGAGATCTGGGGAGAATATCAGGTGTACAGCGGAGACGAACTGAATCCGGTGAGCGGAAAGGTCTCTGTAGAGCATGACGGAAAAACGCGGGGAGGCAGGTAAGGAAATGAGCAGAGTGATCGTTGTCGGGGGCGGCGCTGCAGGGATGATGGCGGCTGTCTTTGCCGCCCGGCAGGGAGGAAAAGTCCATCTTCTGGAGAAAAACGAAAAACTGGGAAAGAAGCTGTTCATCACTGGAAAAGGGCGCTGTAACCTGACAAACGCAGCGGATGTCGAGGACCTGTTTCAGGCGGTGGTCAGCAATCCGAAGTTTTTGTACAGCGGTTTTTACAGTTTCACGAACGATCAGACGATCGATTTTTTTGAAGAATTAGGGGTGAAGACAAAGGTTGAGCGCGGCGGGAGAGTGTTCCCTCAGTCGGATCATTCCTCTGATGTGATCAGCGCCTTGAGCAGAGAACTGTCACGGCTGGGCGTGGAGGTGTCTCTGAACACGGAAGTGAAGGGACTGACCCTGGAGGAGGGGCGGGTGACGGGAGTCCTGCTCGCGTCCGGGAAAAAGCTGGCTTCGGATGCGGTGATCGTAGCTTCGGGAGGAATTTCTTATCCTTCTACCGGCTCCACCGGGGACGGGTACCGTTTCGCGAGAGAATGCGGGCATAAAGTGACAGAGCTCCTTCCTTCCCTTGTGCCGATGGAAGTGAAAGAGTGGTATGCCAAAGAACTGATGGGGCTGTCTCTGCGAAATATTGACATCCGTATCACCGACGGGAATAAAAAGCTGTATGAAGAGTTCGGTGAGATGCTTTTCACACATTACGGGGTGACCGGCCCGGTGATCCTGAGCGCCAGCAGCGTGGTGGGAAAGCGGCTGAAAAAGAAAGAACTGACCCTTCACATTGACTTAAAGCCGGCGTTGACGGAGGAACAGCTGGATAAGAGAGTCCTGAGGGAGTTTGAGGCGAATCAGAACCGCCAGTTCAAGAACTCGGTGGACAGCCTGTTCCCGGCAAAACTGAAGCCGGTGATAGTGGAACTTTCCGGGATACCGGAAGAAAAGAAAGTGAACGAGATCACAAGGGAAGAACGGAGCCGGTTCGTACATCTGATCAAGGATCTTACGATGACGCTGACCGGGCTCAGGGGATATAATGAGGCGATCATCACAAAAGGCGGAGTATCCGTCAAAGAGATCGATCCTGGGACGATGAGATCGAAGATCGTGGAAGGGCTGTATTTTGCAGGGGAAGTCCTTGACCTGGATGCAGTGACCGGCGGATACAACCTGCAGATCGCCTGGTCCACGGGATATCTCGCGGGGATCGATGCGGCGCAGGAAAGAGAATAAGATCATATGGAGGGATAAAGAGATGGGATATAATGTAGCAGTCGACGGACCGGCAGGAGCGGGAAAGAGTACGATCGCAAAACTGGTGGCAAAAGAGATGGGGTATATCTATGTGGATACCGGAGCGATGTACCGCGGGCTTGCGATCCATTTTCTGAAAAAAGGAGTTGACCCGGAAGAGAAAGAGGCGGTCGTGGAAGCATGCCGGGACGCGGAAGTGACCATCGGATATGAGGATGGCGCACAGCAGATCTATCTGAACGGAGAGAACGTGACGGGCATGCTCCGTACTGAGGAAGTGGGAAATATGGCATCCAGGACCTCGGCGATCCCTGAGGTGAGGGAAAAACTCCTGGAACTTCAGCGCTCTCTCGCCAGTGAGAAAGACGTGATCATGGACGGGAGGGACATCGGGACCAATATCCTTCCGGATGCAGATGTGAAGATCTATCTGACGGCAAGCGTTGAGACCCGTGCAAAACGCAGATACAATGAACTGAAAGAAAAGGGGGAGTCCTGCGATCTGGAAGAGATCGCAAGAGACATCAAGGCCAGGGATGAGAGAGACATGACCCGGGATGTCGCACCGCTGAAAAAAGCGGAGGATGCAGTCCTTGTGGACAGTTCGGATATGACCATAGAGGAAGTGGTCGGCAGGATCTGCAGCCTTTGCCGCCGGGCATAAGAGGAGACAGCGGAGATGAAAGTGATAAAAGCAAAAACAGCAGGATTCTGCTTTGGAGTGAAGCGGGCTGTCGACACGGTTTACGAGCAGGTGAAAGAGCAGGGGGACGGAGAAAAGATCTATACTTACGGTCCTATCATCCACAACGAAGAAGTCATCAAAGACATGGAGGCGAAAGGCGTGCAGGTCCTTCGCTCGGAAGAAGAACTGGATAGACTCTGCGGAGGGACGGTCATCATCCGCTCCCACGGTGTTGAAAAAAAGATCTATGACAAACTGGAAGAGAAGAACGTGAGGATCGTTGACGCGACCTGTCCGTTTGTAAAGAAGATCCATAATATCGTACAGAAGGAGAGCGGGGAAGGAAAAAGGATCGTGATCATCGGAAATCCGGACCATCCTGAGGTGCAGGGGATCAGAGGATGGGCGGGAGACCGGGTCTGTGTCATACAGGACCGGGAAGACGCGCTGAAGTTTTCTGCTGAGGAAAACGAAAAAATCTGTATTGTCTCTCAGACGACATTTAATTACAATAAATTTAAAGATTTAGTTGAAATTATCTCTGAAAAGAGTTATGATGTAAGTGTTTTAAATACAATCTGCAATGCTACGAAAGAGCGTCAGACTGAGGCTCAGAGCATCGCGGAAACGGTGGATGCTATGATAGTGATTGGTGACAAACATAGTTCCAATACCCAGAAGTTATTTGAAATATGCTATAAGGCATGTAACAATACGTACTATATACAGACACTTGACGATTT
>DWXK01000060.1 GCA_019119205.1 Candidatus Mediterraneibacter intestinavium | reverse complement strand
CCTGCTCCCGATGTATCTGCAGATCGTAAACCTGGATATCCAGAATACTCTGGCTGCTATCGTATTTCCCTATTACCAGGGGTTTGCACCTCTGGGGCTGATCCTGATCAAAGGATATATGGACAATATACCAGATGAGATCATTGAATCTGCGAAGATCGACGGATGCGGGACATTCCGGATCCTGTGGAAGATCATGGTCCCTCTGGTAAAACCGATGCTGGTGACACTGGCGATCCTGGGAGGCATGAATGCATGGAATGAGTATATGTGGGCGCTGGTTTCTATCAGTGATACATCCAGATACACGCTGTCCGTAGGGATCGCAGTGATCAGAGACAAGATCGCAACGATCGGGTATACCCCGGTTTTTGCCGCACTCACTGTAAGCGCAATGGTGTTTGTGATCATTTATCTGTTTGCTCAGAAGACATTTGTGCGTTCTATAACCGCAGGAGCTGTGAAAGGATAGGAGTATAGATAATGAGAGAAAGAAGTCTTCCAGAAGGGTTTATGGAGGTATTTAGTGATCCGGGAAAAGAATACAGAGGCACCCCCTTCTGGTCATGGAATACAAAGCTTGATCCTTATGTGGTGGAAGGACAGGTCGAGCAGTTCAAAGAGATGGGGATGGGAGGATTCTATATCCATACCCGTGTCGGACTGGATACGGAATACATGGGCAAGGAATACATGGAATGCGTAAAAAGGGCAGTCTTTACAGCGAAAGACAAAGGACTATACGCATGTCTCTATGATGAAGACCGCTGGCCATCCGGATATGGGGGAGGAAGGGTGACCTGCCGTCCGGAATTCAGAAGCCGCAATATACTGATCACCCCTTACAAGAAAGGGACAAAGAGATATACAGACAGAACATCAGATTCCATGGCTTCGGCATCGCCCCAGGGAAACGGAAGATTTCTTGCAGCGTATTATGTCAGGCTGGGAAAGAACGGTGAACTGGTTTCCTACGAACGATGCAGGGAAGATTCGCCCGTGCGCACAGGAGAAAAAATCTGGTATGTTTACCTTGAGATCGCCCATGACAGCCCGTGGTTTAATAACCAGTCATATGTAGACTCTATGAACCCTGAGGCTGTCCGGTATTTTCTGGAAGTGACCCATGAAAAATACAAGAAGGAAGTAGGGGATGAGTTTGGAGAGACGATTCCGTCTGTTTTTACGGATGAGCCTCAGTTCGGGAGGAAACATCAGCTTGGAACGGCCATATCAGAGGAGGAGATCATGCTCCCCTTTACCGATGATCTGCCTCAGACTTATCAGGAAAAGTATGGAGAAGACCTGATGGAACATATCCCGGAAATCCTGTGGGAGCTTCCGGAGGGCAAAATATCTAAATACAGATACTGGTATCACGACCACGTGACGGAGAGGTTTGCCAGTGCATTTTCAGATCAGGTGGGAGAATGGTGCAGGAAAAACGGAATACGTCTTGCCGGACATATGATGGAAGAACCGACACTACAGTCACAGACACAGGCGATCGGAGAGGTGATGCGAAGCCTGAGAGGCTTTTCACTTCCGGGGATCGATATGCTCTGCGATGCCCGGGAGTACACGACAGCAAAACAGGCGGAGAGTATCTGCCACCAGTATGGAACAGATGGCGTTGTGAGTGAACTGTACGGCGTGACAAACTGGGATTTTGACTTTCGCCGCCATAAGCTTCAAGGCGACTGGCAGGCGGCGCTTGGTATCACGCACCGTGTCCATCACTTGAACTGGATGAGCATGGGAGGAGAAGCAAAGCGGGATTATCCCGCTGCGATCGGCTTTCAGTCTCCATGGTACCGGGAGTATGGTGTGATCGAGACGCATTTTGCAAGAGTAAATACCGCGCTTCGGAGGGGGCGACCGACAGTGAGGATCGGTGTGGTCCACCCTGTAGAGTCCTGTTGGATCCTGTTTGGACCGAACGAGCAGACCGGACAGAGAAGACAGGAGCTGGATGAAAGATTCCGTAATGTGACGGAATGGCTGCTGTTTAATAATCTGGATTTTGATTATCTGTCTGAAAGCCTTCTCCCGGATCAGTGGGATGGGAAAAAAGTCGGAGAGATGGATTACGATGCAGTGGTCATTCCGGGATGCCTTACTCTGAGAAGTACGACTCTGAAGATCCTGGAGGAAATGAAAAAACTTGGAAAGAAGATCATTTTTATGGGCAAAGCTCCTGCATATATTGACGCAGCTGAAGACAGGAGGGGAGAAGAACTGGCACAGCGGTGCGTGTCTATCGAATTTTCTAAATACGATCTTCTGGAGAAACTGGAAGAGTTCCGGACAGTGGAAATACGATTTTACGGTGACAAGCATCTGAAGAAACCAAACCATAAAAAGAACTGGAATGGTGAGCGGACAGAGAAACACCTCTGCCAGATAAGAGAAGAGGGAGATTCCAGGTGGGTGTTTATAGCGAATGGAAGACCGCAGGATAATCCCGATCTGGCACTCCCGGATGATATCAGGATTGAATTTCGGGGAAGCTGGGATGTGACGGTACTGAATACGATGGATGGAACTGCGGAGCGCGCAGAAGTATGCAGGAGATGCGGGAAAACATATATGTATCGGCGCTTATACGAGCATGACAGCCTCCTTTTGTATCTGAAACCGGCAGACAGAGAAAAAGAGAACCGGGCAGGCGGAGTATCTGCGGTTACGGATGACGTGTGGGTCCGCAGAGATCTGTTTACGGCTCCGGTGCAGATAACAAGGGAAGAACCAAATGTGCTGGTCCTTGACATGCCTATGTACCGGTTTGGAACGGAACGATCGAATGATCTGAATGAAGTGCAGGCAGAAGGAGCGGAGGAGATACTTCGCGTTGACAATCTGCTGAGAGAGAAGCTGGGGTTCCCTCTGAGAAGAGCAGCCCTTGCACAGCCATGGACAGAGAAAGAACCGGAAGATACCTATCCGGTCGAACTGATCTACACCATTGCCTGTGAAGATGAGATAAAGGGTGCTTCACTGGGGCTGGAATCGATCGAAGCGGCAGAGATATGGCTGGATGGAAATACAGTATCTGTAGAGAACGGAGAAGAATTTTATGTTGATCCCTGTATCAAGGTGATCCGTCTGCCGAATCTTACAGAAGGATCACATGAATTGAGGATAAGATATGCTTTCAACAGGAAAGTAAATCTGGAAGCCAGCTATATCCTGGGTGAATTTGATGTACGTGTGTCCGGAAGCAGAACAGTTCTTTTCCGGAAAGAAGACAGAAATGTCAGAAATTTCTGGGGGAGTCTTACCGAGCAGGGAATGCCCTTCTACGGGGGGAATGCGGACTACAGGACGCAGGTCGATCTGGAAGCCGGAGAATACATGATCGAGGTGTCAAAATACCGGGCTCCGCTTTTGGAAGTGAGGATAGACGGAGAAAAGAAAGGAAATATCATCGGCGCTCCTTACAGAGTGCCATTTACGATAAAGCAGTCTGGGAAACACAACATTGAGATACGGAGCTTTGGAAGCCGGGTGAATACGTTTGGTGCGTTCCATGACTGCGATGAGAAAGAGATTTATTTTGATCCCAATGCATGGCGTACAGAAGGCGAGGACTGGTCATATGAATATCAGCTCAAAGAGACGGGGCTTCTGAAGTCGCCGGTATTGTGGGAGAGGAGGAGAAAAGATGAAAGCGATCAAAGTGCCGAAACCATTTGAGATTGTGATAGAAGATGTCGAAGAGCCGGAGATCATGTCTGAAACGGATGTGAAGATCAAGGTTACTTCCGCAGGGATCTGTGGGTCGGATATTGGCATCTGGAATGGGACAAACTCCCTGGCAACGTATCCGAGACTGATCGGACATGAATTTGGTGGAATCGTTACAGCCACAGGAAACAGTGTGTCCAAGGTAAAGATCGGGGACAAAGTGGCAGTGGATCCGGTGATGAGCTGCGGGCACTGTTATGCGTGCCGGATCGGGCGCCACAATGTATGCCGTGATCTTGAGGTGATGGGAGTACACAGGGATGGCGGAATGTGCGAATATGTGTGCGTTTATGAAAAAAATGTACATAAATTCAATAAAGATTTTCCAGAAAACATGCTCAGTGTGGTAGAACCTTTTACGATCGGCGTGGAAGTAAACCGGCGGGGAGATATCAAAAAAGGAGATAAAGTCCTTATAATGGGAAGCGGACCTATCGGAATCGCGATCATGCAGGTCGCAAAAAAGAACGGAGCAGAAGTCATGATGACAGATCTGGTGGAGTCAAGACTGGAAAAGGCCCGCCAGATGGGAGCTGACAGGACCGTACTCGTCTCAGAACAGGACCTGGACGAAATGATCAGTGATTTTACGGAGGGTGAGGGGATACCTGTTATCGCAGACACGGTCTGCACCCCCGCATCTTTTGAGCAGGCTGTGAAGCTTGCCTGCCCGGCAGGAAGAGTCATTGTACTTGGCTTGAAGGATCAGCCGTCAAGCATCACGATGGCAGATATTACCAAGAAAGAGCTGACGATCGTTGGATCAAGGCTGAACTGTGATTGTTTTGACGAAGTGATCGAAGGGCTGGAGAAAGGACAGCTTCATCCGGAAAAATTTGTGACCCACATTTTTAAATATGACGAGATCCAGAAAGCATTTGATACGATCCGGGAGCATCCTCAGGATGTAATGAAAGCGGTCATTACATTTTAAGATATTATGAGGGGAACA
This sequence comes from Candidatus Mediterraneibacter intestinavium, assembly GCA_019119205.1. Taxonomy (GTDB): domain Bacteria; phylum Bacillota; class Clostridia; order Lachnospirales; family Lachnospiraceae; genus Mediterraneibacter; species Mediterraneibacter intestinavium. Next base: position 6,654 of record DWXK01000060.1, on the reverse strand, counting down.
GCAGTTTTGAGTTTAGTCAATTCTATCCTTTTTGCCGGAAATCTCTTGTAAAATATTGTGCAATATGGTAAACTTTAACCAATTTAAGAGATGCAGCTGAGACGGGAGAGCAACAGGACAACAGAAATGTTGTTTTGTTCTGCTCTCCCTTTTTTTGGAAAGATGGAGCGGGACAGACGGAGCCGTTCCCTCGGCATAAAAGTATAGAGGAGAGAGGATTACAATGGACCAGAGATTTTATGACATGCTTGAGAGCAATCCGGTGATCGCCGCGGTAAAAGATATGGAAGGGCTGGAAAAATGCTGTCAGCTTGAGGACATCAAAGTAGTGTTCATCCTGTTTGGGGATATCCTGAACATACCTGATATCGTCGGGAAAGTGAAAGCAGCGGAGAAGCTGGCGGTCGTCCATGTGGATCTGATCAACGGACTGGGGTCCAGAGAGATAGCGGTCGACTATATAAAGAACAATACCGGAGCGGACGGTATCATCTCAACAAAACCATCGCTGGTCAAAAGGGGAAGAGAACTGGGGATTTTCACTGTGATGAGATATTTTCTGATCGATTCCATGGCGCTGGAGAATATCCGGTCGCCTCAGAGCGGGGTGAGACCGGATGTGATCGAGGTGCTCCCCGGACTGATGCCGGACATTATCCGGAAGATCTGCCAGACGTCGCGGACGCCGGTCATCGCAGGCGGTCTCATCACGGATAAAAAGTCTGTCATGGCGGCACTCTCCGCCGGCGCCGTCTGCGTATCTTCGACAAATCAGGATGTGTGGACGATGTAAGACGAGTGAAGCAGGATTGAAGTGTACCGGAAGGCGGACGATGCGGGATTTAAGCGTACCGGGAGGCGGACGCTGAAAATAGACAACGGCAGAAAGCCGGAAAATAAAAGGAGGAACTAAGCTATGGGAAAGTATGTGATGGCACTGGATGCGGGCACGACAAGCAACCGATGTATCCTGTTTAATGAGAAGGGAGAGATGTGCAGTGTGGCGCAGCGGGAGTTCAGACAGCATTTCCCGAAGCCGGGCTGGGTGGAACATGACGCGGATGAGATTTGGGCGAGCCAGCTCGGGGTGGCTGTGGAGGCGATGAACATGATCGCGGCGACAGCGGAGGACATTGCGGCGATCGGGATCACGAATCAGAGGGAGACGGCGATCGTGTGGGACAAAAATACGGGGGAACCGGTATACAACGCGATCGTCTGGCAGTGCCGCAGGACCTCCGAATACTGTGATTCACTGGTGGAGAAAGGTCTCACCGAGAAATTCCGGGCGAAGACAGGGCTTGTGATCGACGCATACTTTTCCGCGACGAAGATCAAGTGGATCCTGGACAATGTCCCGGGAGCCAGGGAAAGGGCGGAAAAGGGAGAGCTTCTCTTCGGGACAGTGGAGACATGGCTGATCTGGAAACTGACCAAAGGAACGGTCCATGTGACGGATTACTCCAATGCTTCCAGAACAATGCTGTTCAATATCAATACGCTGGACTGGGACGATGAGATCCTTGCAGAACTGGATATCCCCAGATGTATGCTGCCGGAGCCGAAGCCGTCAAGCTGTATTTACGGGGAGGCAGACCCCTCTTTTCTGGGAGGATCGATTCCCATCGCAGGGGCAGCAGGAGATCAGCAGGCGGCTCTGTTCGGGCAGACCTGTTTTACCCCGGGAGAAGCGAAGAATACATATGGGACTGGATGTTTCCTCCTGATGAACACAGGGGAGGCTCCGGTGTTCTCAAAGAACGGTCTGGTCACGACCATCGCCTGGGGACTGGACGGAAAAGTGAATTATGCGCTGGAAGGATCCATCTTCGTGGCAGGAGCAGCAGTGCAGTGGCTCAGGGACGAGATGAGGCTGATCGACTCGGCCATGGATTCGGAATACATGGCAAAGAAGGAAAAAGATACCAACGGATGCTATGTCGTTCCGGCGTTTACCGGTCTGGGTGCGCCTCATTGGGATCAGTACGCAAGGGGCACCATCGTGGGGATCACCCGAGGCGTGAACAAATATCATATCATCCGGGCCACGCTGGAATCCATTGCCTATCAGGTGAACGACGTTCTGGAGGCGATGAAGGCGGACTCGGGGATCCGGCTTTCCGCGCTGAAAGTGGATGGCGGGGCGAGTGCGAATGATTTCCTCATGCAGACGCAGGCGGATATCATCAATGCGCCGGTAAACCGTCCGCAGTGTGTGGAGACCACCGCTATGGGCGCAGCATATCTGGCAGGCCTTGCAGTCGGGTATTGGCAGAGCAAGGAGGATGTGATAAGGAACTGGAAGATCGACCGCACTTTTACTCCTTCGATCTGCGAGGAAGACAGGCAGAAGAAGATCAAAGGCTGGAATAAAGCTGTGAAATATGCCTACGGATGGGCAAAAGAAGACTGAGAGAAAAGATTTTGGCTGATATGGAAGGGAGAACAGTCTCATGTATGATGTGATCATAATCGGAGGCGGGGTGTCCGGTGCGGCTTCTGCACGGGAACTGTCCCGCTATCAAGCCAGTGTATGCGTGCTGGAAAAGGAAGAGGACGTCTGCTGCGGGACCTCAAAGGCAAACAGTGCGATCGTCCATGCAGGCTATGACGCGGTCCCGGGATCGCTCATGGCAAAGCTGAACGTAAAGGGAAATGAGATGATGGAGCAGCTCGCCAAAGACCTGGATTTTCCATTCCGGAGGATCGGTTCTCTGGTCATCTGTCTGAGTGAGGAGGATATGCCCTCGCTGGAAGAACTGTATGAGAGAGGCGTAAAAAACGGTGTGAAAGGGCTTCAGATCTTGAGTGGAGAAGAAGTCCGGGCGATGGAGCCAAATATCACGGATCAGGTGTACGCGGCTCTGTATGCCCCGACGGCGGGAATCGTCTGTCCCTTCAATCTGAACATCGCCCTGGCGGAAAATGCCTGCGAGAACGGAGTGGAATTCAAGTTTAATACGGAAGTCGAGCATATCGTGAAGATTGAAGGCGGCTATGAACTTGAGACCAGTCAGGGAAAATTTCAGGCAAGATATGTGGTCAATGCGGCGGGAGTCTACGCGGACAAATTCCACAATATGGTGTGTAAAAAGAAGATCCATATCACTCCCCGGCGCGGAGATTACTGCCTTCTCGATAAAACCGCAGGAAACCATGTCAGCAGGACGATCTTCTCGCTTCCCAACAGATACGGAAAAGGCGTTCTCGTAACCCCGACCGTGCACGGAAATCTTCTCGTGGGACCGACTGCGATCGACATTGAAGATAAAGAAGGCACAAACACGACCAGAGAGGGACTGGATGAAGTGATCGTAAAGGCGGGACAGAATGTGAAGGATCTGCCCATGCGACAGGTCATCACATCGTTTGCCGGACTGCGCGCCCATGAGGACGGATCTGAGTTTATCATCGGGGAAGCGGAGGATGCGGAAGGTTTCATCGACTGCGCGGGGATCGAGTCGCCCGGGCTTACAAGCTGTCCGGCGATCGGAGAGATGGTGGCAGGCATCTTAAAAGAGAAGATGGATCTGAAAGAAAAAGAAAACTTTATCGCTGCCAGGAAAGGGATCCTTGCCCCGGATACACTGACAAAAGAAGAGCGGGCAGAACTGATCAAAAAAGAGCCTGCCTACGGAAATATCATCTGCCGCTGCGAGATGATCACAGAGGGCGAGATCATCGACGCCATCCGGCGTCCGCTGGGAGCAAAGTCCCTGGATGGAGTAAAACGCAGGACACGTGCCGGAATGGGACGCTGTCAGTCGGGCTTCTGCTCACCAAGGACAATGGAGATCCTGGCAAGAGAACTGGGAGTGAGCATGTCTGATATCACAAAGTCCGGAGGTAAGTCCAGGCTCGTGGTGGGAAAGAACAAGGACAGGATATAGGAGGATCTGTAAGGACAGAACGCATAAAAGTTCCGGAGATAAGGCAAGGCGGGAAAGGCGGTCTGGCGCATATTACGGAAAACAGAGTTACAGAAAGGCAGGCTTAAGATATGAAGAACTATGACATCGTCATTATCGGAGGCGGTCCGGCAGGACTTGCAGCCGCTGTCTCGGCAAAAAAAAGCGGGGTCGACAGTATCCTGATCCTTGAGAGAGACAGGGAACTGGGAGGGATCCTGAACCAGTGCATCCATAACGGCTTCGGACTCCACACATTTAAAGAGGAACTGACCGGACCGGAGTATGCACAGAGGTTTATCGATCAGGCAAAGGAACTTGAGATCGAGTACCGGCTCAATACAATGGTCATGGATATCAGCCATGAAAAAGTGGTCACCGCGATGAACCGGGAGGAGGGGCTCTTCCAGATCCGGGCAAAAGCGGTCATCCTTGCCATGGGATGCAGAGAACGTTCCAGAGGGGCACTGAACATTCCCGGATACCGCCCGGCAGGGATCTATTCCGCAGGAACGGCACAGCGGCTGGTAAACATGGAAGGACTGATGCCGGGACGTGAAGTTGTGATCCTGGGTTCCGGAGATATCGGACTGATCATGGCGAGAAGGATGACATTTGAGGGGGCAGAGGTAAAGGTTGTTGCGGAACTCATGCCCTACTCAGGCGGGCTCAAGAGAAATATCGTACAGTGCCTGGATGATTTCGGTATCCCGCTGAAACTGAGCCACACAGTGGTGGATATTAAGGGGAAAGAACGTCTGGAAGGTGTGACCATTGCAGAGGTGGACGGAAACGGAAAACCTATACCGGGAACCGAGGAAGAGTATTCCTGTGATACGCTGCTCCTCTCGGTAGGACTGATCCCGGAAAACGAACTTTCCAGAGGCATGGGAGTGGAGATGAGCAGAGTTACCTCCGGTCCTGTGGTAAATGAGAGCCTTGAGACAAATATAGAGGGCGTCTTCGCATGCGGCAACGTACTCCATGTGCACGATCTCGTGGACTTTGTCTCCGAGGAGGCTGCCGCTGCAGGAAAGAACGCCGCAGCTTATGTGAAAGGCGAGAGGACAGAAGAAGGCGGACGCGAAATCTGCCTGAATCCGGTGGACGGGGTCCGCTATACTGTTCCGGTGACCATTAACACTGCTCGGATGGATGAGAACCTGACCGTGCGTTTCCGTGTGGGCAGCGTGTTCAAGAACTGCTATGTGAGCGCTTATTTTGACGATGAGAGAGTCATTCACAGGAAACGGCAGATCGTAGCGCCGGGAGAAATGGAAGAGATCAAGCTGACGAAAGACCAGCTCTTAAAGTATCCCGATCTGGAGACGATCACGGTGAAGATAGAGGAGGCGTAGAGATGGAGATCAGAAATCTAACCTGTATCAGCTGTCCCATGGGATGCCCGATCACTGTGGAGATGGATGGAGATGAAGTTGTGAGCGTGACCGGGAATACATGTAAAAGAGGGGATGTGTATGCCCGAAAAGAAGTGACGGATCCGACCAGGATCGTAACCTCTACAGTCAGGGTCATTGGCGGAAAAGCGGACATGGTCTCTGTCAAGACAAAGGAGGATATCCCAAAGGGAAAGATCTTTGACTGTGTAAAGGCGTTAAAAGGAGTGGAAGTGGAAGCTCCGGTGAAGATCGGGGATGTGATCGTGCCGGATGTGGCAGGAACGGGAGTTGATATCGTTGCCACGAAGAATGTTGCACGTTCTTTGCCAGTGTAGTAAAATGAAAACGTAAATGAGAAAAACAAACAGGCGGTTTAAACCTGTCTGAAAGAAAAACAGACATATTTCTTCTAGAAGAGTGATCTCTACCGGCGGTACAGCCCGCGAGCGAAAGCCAATCCGTTTTGAACCCGGAGCCGACAGTAAAGTCTGGATGAGAGGAGAAAGCAGGTCGTTGCAGATGCTTTCTTATGACGCTCTTTTTTCAGAAGACCAGGGGGCTGTCGGGAAATAGATAGCCCTACACAGGGGCAGGTGTGATTTCATACGAATTCACACCTGCCCCTGAATTTATCCTCTAAAAAGAGAAAAAGATGGCTAACGACAACCATCTTTCTCTCCGTTCCATGTTATAATGGAACTATGCTAAAACAAGATTATTATAACGACTTTTTTGACTTTGGGCAACAAAAAATTAACTTCAGTTTCTTCGAATTGAGTTTACCCGATGACGATCCAGTCTATACCCTGAAAAACGTGATGGAGGAATTAGATTTTTCGGGCCTGCTGGCCTGCTATTCAGATAAGGGAAGAACCGGGTTTAACCCAATCATGCTGTATGCTGTTGTTACCTACGCAAACATGCGAGGGATCCGTTCTGTTGACCGTATTGTAGACTTATGCCAGAGAGATCTTGCGTTTATCTGGCTGACCAAAGGACAGAAACCTCAAAGAGATGTTTTTTATGATTTTAAGGGGAAAAAGCTGACAGGAGAAGTCCTGGATGAATTGAATTACCAGTTCATGCGCCGTCTGGAAAAGGAAGGTCTTATCACTCTGAAAGAGCTCTACATCGATGGGACAAAGATCGAAGCAAACGCAAACAGATATACGTTCGTCTGGCGGGGCAGCCTCAACTATCATCTTGCCGGCCTGCTGGACACCATAGATGCCCTTTATGCAAAGTATAATACGTTTCTGCTCGAGAACGGGTATGGCCCTAAATATGATCTTGGGGATGCCCGGATGTTTGTGATCGAAGGAATGGCTAAAGTCCGGAAGGTCATT
>DWXK01000005.1 GCA_019119205.1 Candidatus Mediterraneibacter intestinavium | reverse complement strand
CAGAATCTGAATACGGGGTCCTGTGACTGCGAAGATCCAGGGCTTGATCCTAGAATGTCAGTTGTCCGTGACTTATTTAAGAATTTTAAGGAGGTGTAACCTATGTCAATCTGTCCAAAGAATAAATCTTCCAAAGCAAGAAGAGATAAGAGAAGAGCCAACTGGAAGATGAGCGCACCGAACCTGGTGAAATGCAGCAAGTGCGGCGAACTCATGATGCCTCACCGTGTATGCAAGGCTTGTGGAGCATACAACAAGCGTGAGATCATCTCCGTTGACTAATCAATTGAATGAAAATGAATTTCCAGAAAGAGGATATCTCAAAAACCGGAAAACGGTTGAACAGATATCCTCTTTTTCCGTTATATAGATTATTTCTGCGGAACGTTTCAGCGCTTGTTTCTGAGACTAGGCGGAAGGGATGCCGTCGCGAAAGCCCGTAGCAAAACGCCGGCACTTGGCCGCGTCCTTTGCGGCCTTAGTACCGCTGCGTTTTGTTCCGAGCGAGAGCGGGGCTGCCGCGACGGTATCCCTCCCGCCGGATGTATCAGATACAAAGCGGAAACAATCCAGATTTTATATTGATTTTTGCCTTGTTTTCCAGTAGAATAATTTCAGTAGTGTTAGGAGGAATTGATATGTCTGAGATCACGAGAGTTGCGCTGGATGCCATGGGCGGGGACAACGCGCCGGGCGAGATCGTCAAAGGCGCCGTCGAGGCGGTCCGGCTGAGAAAAGATATAAAGATCCTGCTGACCGGACAGGAGGAAAAGCTGAAGAATGAACTGGCTAAGTACACTTATCCGGAGGATCAGATCGAGATCGTCAACGCAACAGAAGTTATAGAGACTGCGGAGCCGCCGGTAAAAGCGATCCGCGGGAAAAAGGATTCGTCCATCGTAGTTGCGATGAAGATGGTGAAGAAAGGAGAGGCAGACGCCTTTGTCTCCGCGGGGAGCACAGGTGCCGTCCTGGTAGGCGGACAGGTTCTGGTCGGAAGGATCAAGGGTGTGGAGAGACCGCCTCTCGCGCCTCTTTTCCCGACGCTGAAGGGATTCTCTCTTCTGATCGACTGCGGGGCGAATGTGGATGCCAGACCGTCTCATCTTGTACAGTTTGCCAAGATGGGTTCAATTTATATGGAAAGCGTTATGGGAAAGAAAAATCCAACTGTCGGTATCGTGAATATCGGGGCAGAGGAAGAAAAGGGGAATGCTCTGGTAAAAGAGACTTTCCCGCTCCTCAAAGCCTGTAAAGATATCAATTTTATCGGCAGCGTGGAGGCAAGAGAGATCCCGTACGGCGCTGCAGATGTCATCGTCTGCGAAGCATTTGTGGGGAATGTGATCCTGAAACTCTACGAGGGCGTGGGAGGTGCTTTCCTCAAGAAGATCAAAGGCGGCATGATGATGAACTTAAGGAGCAAGATCGGAGGACTGCTCGTAAAGCCGGCACTTAAGGCGACGATGAAGGACTTCGATGCCAGCGAGTACGGCGGAGCGCCGCTGCTGGGACTGAACGGTCTGGTAGTCAAGACACACGGAAGCTCAAATTCCAAAGAGGTGTGTAATTCAATCATCCAGTGCGTCACATTCAAAGAGCAGAAGATCAACGAGAAGATACGTGAGGCGATCCAGACGTCACAGGAAGAAAAAGAAGAAAAGAGTGAGTAGGAGGTTTTAGACTATGGAATTTGAAAAATTACAGGATATCATTGCGGATGTATTGAATGTTCAGAAGGATGAGATCAAGCCGGAGACCACATTTGTGGATGACCTGGGAGCTGATTCCCTGGATATCTTCCAGATCATCATGGGGATCGAGGAAGAGTTCGATATCGAGATCGATAACGATGAGGCAGAGAAAATCGTGACTGTACAGGATGCGGTTGACCAGATCAAGAAGGCTGTAGATTAATAAGTGAGAGACAAAGGAAAAAGCCCTTCCGGGCTTTTTCCTTTTACAGAGACCAGTATATAAAGGAAGAACATGGATTATGGAAAAAAAACTGAAGGAACTTGAGAAAAAGATCGGATATGTGTTCCGTGATTTTACACTCTTAAAGACTGCGATGATGCACAGTTCCTATACAAATGAAAGACATCTGGAAAAGTACAGGTGTAACGAGCGCCTGGAGTTTTTAGGCGATGCAGTGCTGGAACTTGTCTCCAGTGAGTTCCTCTTCCGGGAATCGCCCAAAGTATCGGAGGGAGAGCTGACCAAGACCCGCGCCAGCATGGTATGTGAACCTTCCCTTGCGATGTGCGCCAGAGATATCGGACTTGGGGATTACCTTCTCCTTGGGAAAGGCGAGGAGGCGACCGGCGGGAGAAAGAGGGATTCCATCACATCGGATGCCATGGAAGCGCTGATCGGCGCGATCTATCTTGACGGTGGTTTTACTAGTGCAAAAGAGTTCATCCATCGCTTTGTGCTGACGGATCTGGAGGACAAAAAACTCTTTTATGATAGTAAAACTATCTTACAGGAACTAGTACAGGCGGATTCAAACAGAGAGATCACATACCGCCTTGTAGGGGAGGAAGGACCCGACCACAATAAATCCTTTTCAGTGGAAGTCCTGATCGGCGGCAAGAGTTATGGAGCCGGCTGCGGGCGTACAAAAAAGGGGGCGGAGCAGCAGGCTGCATATGAGGCGATCTTGAAACTCCGCGCCCGGAAGTAAGCGGGTGTTATATGTATTTAAAGAGCATTGAGGTGCAGGGATTCAAGTCCTTTGCAAACAAGATAAAATTTGATTTTCATAACGGGATCACAGGGATCGTCGGTCCAAACGGGAGTGGGAAGAGCAACGTTGCCGACGCGGTACGATGGGTACTGGGGGAGCAGAGGGTCAAACAGCTCCGCGGCGGCTCCATGCAGGATGTCATTTTTTCCGGAACGGAAAACCGGCGCCCATTAAGCTATGCATCTGTTGCCATCACGCTGGACAATTCGGACCATAAGCTTCCTGTAGAATACGAGGAAGTCACTGTGACAAGAAAGCTGTACCGTTCCGGTGAGAGCGAATATCTTATCAATGGCGCCGCGTGCAGGCTCAAAGACATCAACGAGATGTTCTATGACACCGGGATCGGAAAAGAGGGATATTCCATTATCGGTCAGGGACAGATCGACAAGATCTTAAGCGGGAAGCCGGAGGAGAGAAGAGAGCTTTTTGATGAGGCGGCAGGGATCGTCAAGTTTAAGAGGCGAAAGAACCTTTCCGTGAAGAAACTGGAAGAAGAGCGGATGAACCTGACCCGTGTCAACGATATCCTGAAAGAACTGGAAAAACAGCTGGGACCCCTGGAGAAACAGTCGGAGACAGCGAGGGAATATCTTAAGAAGAAAGAAGAACTGAAGACTTTTGATATCAATATGTTCCTTCTGGAAGAAGAGCGCTTAAGAGAGCGTATCCGGGAGTCACAGGAGAAATACGATATCGCGGCAGCTGAGATGGAAGAGTCCAGCGAACGCCACGAGACCATGAAGGCCGAGTATGAGGCCATCGAGGAAGAAGTGGAAGATATCGACCACGCTATCGAGACGGCGCGAAACCAGCTCAGCGAGACCACGCTGTTAAAGCAGCAGCTGGAGGGGCAGATCAATGTCCTCAAGGAACAGATCAACACGGCGAGGATGAATGACGAGCATTACGATAACCGTCTGAGCGCGATCCGGATAGAGATCGACACAAGACAGGAACAGCGGTCTTCCCTTGAAAAGGAGCAGAAAGAAGTACGGGAAAAACTGGCTCGGGCGTCGGCTCAGGATGAGGAAGCCAAGCGGCTCCTCATCGAGACCCAGAGCCTGATCGCGGAACACAGTGCCGGGATCGAGGAAGGGAAGCGGGAGATCATGGACCTGCTTGGAAACCGCGCCTCCACAAAGGCGAAGATCCAGCATTATGATACGACCAAAGACCAGATCGCATCCAGAAAAGCCGTGCTGGCAAGGAATATGCTGGAAGTCTCTTCCGAGGCGGAAAAGCACAATACCTCTCTGGCGCAGTATGAAGAGGAACTGCAGAAAGTCCGGGAAGAGATCCGGAGCTGTAATGATAAGATCCGGGAGAACGAGGCGGAGATCAGCCGCCTGCAGAAAGAACTGTCAGAGAAACAGGAAAAACTGAGGATCGGGCAGACAGCATATCACAGAGAGTCGTCCAGATTGGAATCTCTGAAGAACATCACGGAGAGATATGACGGATACGGAAACAGCATCCGGAAGGTGATGGCGAACCGTGACAGGGAAAAAGGCCTGATCGGCGTGGTGGCAGATATCATCAAGGTGGACAAGGAGTATGAGATCGCGATCGAGACGGCGCTGGGCGGTAGCATACAGAATATCGTGACGGACAACGAAGAGACTGCAAAGCGGATGATCGCATTTCTGAAAAAGAATAAATTCGGGCGTGCTACATTTCTTCCTCTGACCAGCATGCACGGAAGCGGAGGCATCCGGAATCCGGAGGCGTTAAAGGAGCCGGGAGTGATCGGCACGGCGCACACTCTCGTGCATGTGGAGAGAAAGTTTGAGGGGCTTGCCGAGCAGCTTTTGGGGCGGACTATCGTGGTGGACCATATCGATCACGGGATCGCCATCGCCAGAAAGTACCGGCAGTCGCTCCGCCTGGTCACTCTGGAAGGGGAACTGATCAATCCGGGCGGATCCATGACAGGAGGTGCGTTTAAAAACTCCAGCAACCTTCTGAGCAGAAGGCGTGAGATCGAAGAGTTTGAGAAGACGGTTTCCATGCTGAAGAGGGACATGGATGAGATGGAACAGTCAGTCAACCAGGTGAAGAGCAGGCGTGCGGCATGCTACAGTGAGATCGACGAGATCCAGCAGGAACTGCGGAAGGCTTCTGTCCTGGAAAACACGGCGAAGATGAACGTGGAGCAGACCCAGGTAAGGCAGCTTGAGGCGAAGCAGCGGTGCGATGCATACCGCGCAGAGCAGGAGAGCCTTGCAAAACAGCTCAGTGAGATCGCAGAGAATGAGGACTCGATCCAGATGGAACTGGAAACATCGGAAAATCTGGAGCGGGAACTGAATGAAAAGATCGAAATGATGCAGAAGCAGCTGGAGGAGGAGCGTGAGCGTGAGAACGTACAGCTCAAAAATTCGGAAGAGGTACACCTGGCGCTTGCTGCACTGGAACAGCAGAATACATTTATCCTGGAAAATATCTCCCGTATCCGGGAGGAGATGGACAAGTTCGAGGCAGAACTGAGAGAGCTGGATATCAACCGTGGGAATGCGTCCGAGGAGATCCGGGAGAAGGAAGATAAGATCTCAGAACTGCGGCAGACTATTGAAGGTTCAAAGGAGCTTTTTGACGAGATCAACGAGGCGATCAGGGAACAGACAAAGAAGAAGGAAGAACTGAATCAGAAACACAAGGATTTCCTTAGGATGAGGGAGGAACTCTCAAAACACATCTCGGCTCTGGACAAGGAATGTTTCCGACTGAACAGCCAGAAAGAGTCCTATGAAGAGGCTTCGGAGAAGCAGATGAACTACATGTGGGAAGAGTATGAACTCACCTACAACCGTGCAATGGAACTCAGAGACCCGAACCTGACAGACCTGGCTTTTATGAAACGCCAGATCCAGACGTTAAAAAATGAGATCAGAAAACTGGGTACAGTCAATGTAAATGCCATTGAGGATTTCAAAAATGTTTCCGAGAGATACACCTTTCTCAAAGGACAGCATGACGATCTGGTGGAGGCGGAAGCGTCTCTGGTACAGATCATCGCGGAACTGGACGAGGCGATGAGAAAGCAGTTCTCAGAACAGTTCGCAAGGATCGCGAAGGAGTTTAACGAGGTGTTCCGCCAGCTCTTCGGCGGCGGAAAGGGAACTCTCGAACTGATGGAGGATGAGGATATCCTGGAAGCGGGGATAAGGATCATCGCACAGCCGCCCGGAAAGAAGCTGCAGAATATGATGCAGCTCTCCGGCGGGGAGAAAGCTCTGACTGCGATCTCCCTGCTGTTCGCGATCCAGAACCTGAAACCGTCTCCGTTCTGCCTGCTCGATGAGATCGAGGCGGCTCTGGATGACAACAACGTGGACAGGTATGCCCAGTATCTCCATAAATTGACGAAGGACACCCAGTTCATTGTCATCACCCACCGGCGGGGGACCATGGCGGCAGCGGACAGACTGTACGGTATCACGATGCAGGAAAAAGGTGTCTCCACACTTGTCTCCGTGGACCTTGTGGAGGATCAGCTGGACAAGTGACAGACCGGGAGAGTGTGTGCCGCTGCAGGGCGGATGGACAGTCAGATAAGAGAAAAGATAACAGGAGTGAGAACAAAAACAGCGGATAAAACCGTGTACAGGAGGAAAAGATCATGGCAGAGAAGCAGGGATTTTTCAAGCGTCTTGTCTCGGGCCTTACAAAGACCAGAGACAATATCGTGTCCGGAATGGACAGTATTTTCCACGGGTTTTCAAAGATAGATGACGATTTTTATGAGGAACTGGAGGAAACTCTGATCATGGGCGACCTGGGAGTCCGGGCGACCATGAACATCCTTGACGACCTGAAGGAAAAGGTGCGCACACAGCATATCAAAGAACCGCTGGAGTGCCGCCAGCTCCTTATTGACAGCATTAAGGAGCAGATGGATGTGGGAGAGACTGCATATGAGTTTGAGGAGCAGACCTCAGTGGTTTTTGTCATTGGCGTGAACGGAGTGGGAAAGACCACGACCATCGGAAAGCTTGCAGGAAAGCTCAAGGCGCAGGATAAAAGAGTGATCCTGGCAGCGGCGGATACCTTCCGCGCGGCTGCAGGGGAGCAGCTCAGAGAGTGGGCAAACCGCGCCGGCGTGGAGATGATCGGCGGACAGGAGGGCGCAGACCCTGCATCAGTCGTTTATGACGCTGTAGCGGCGGCAAAAGCGAGAAAGGCGGATGTGCTCCTGTGCGATACGGCAGGACGGCTCCACAATAAGAAAAACCTGATGGAAGAGTTGAAGAAGATCAACCGGGTGATCGACCGGGAATATCCCGAGGCGTTCCGGGAAACTCTGGTAGTATTGGACGCTACCACAGGGCAGAATGCCCTTGCGCAGGCGAAGGAATTTAACGAAGTGGCGGATATCACGGGCGTGATCCTCACGAAGATGGACGGGACAGCGAAGGGCGGGATCGCGGTGGCGATCCAGGCGGAACTTGGGATCCCTGTGAAATACATCGGTGTGGGTGAGACCATTGACGACCTGCAGAAGTTCGATCCGGAGGAATTTGTTAACGCACTATTTTACAGAGAGGATGAATGAGAATGCTGACACTGGAGAAATTTGAAGAAGCCACAGAACTGGTAAAGCGGGTGACCAATCCGACGAAACTCATCTACAGCGATTATCTGAGTGAACAGTCCGGCGGGAAGGTCTATCTGAAACCGGAGAACATGCAGCACACCGGCGCCTATAAGATCCGCGGGGCATATTACAAGATCAGCACGCTGACAGAGGAAGAGAGGGAGCGCGGGCTGATCACAGCATCTGCGGGAAACCATGCTCAGGGAGTAGCGTATGCCGCGAAGAAATTCGGCTGCAAGGCCACCATCGTGATGCCCACAGTGACGCCCCTGATCAAAGTGAACAGGACAAAGAGCTACGGTGCGGATGTGGTGCTGTACGGAGATGTGTATGACGATTCCTATGCGTATGCATGTGAACTTGCCGAGAAGAACGGTTATACGTTCGTACATCCCTTTAATGACCTGGATGTGGCAACCGGGCAGGGGACCATCGCCATGGAGATCGTGCAGGAACTCCCGACGGTGGATTACATCCTGGTGCCTGTTGGCGGCGGCGGACTGATCACCGGAGTTGCCACACTGGCTAAGATGCTGAATCCCAAGATCAAGGTGATCGGCGTGGAACCGTCCGAGGCGGCGAGCATGACAGCAGCACTTGCGGCGGGAGAAGTGGTGGAGCTGGAGAGCGCCAACACGATCGCGGACGGGACGGCGGTCAAGGCGGTGGGGGATAAGATCTTTCCCTATGTACAGGAAAATGTGGATGATATCCTTCTTGTGGAGGACGATGAACTGATCGGTGCCTTTTTGGATATGGTGGAGAACCACAAGATGATCGTAGAGAATTCCGGGCTCCTCTCTGTTGCGGCTTTAAAGCAGCTTGACTGCAGGGGCAAGAAGGTAGTATGCCTTTTGAGCGGAGGAAACATGGACGTGATCACCATGTCCTCTATCGTACAGCACGGACTGATCCAGAGAGACCGGATCTTTTCTGTATCTGTCCTGCTTCCGGATAAGCCGGGTGAGCTGGTCCAGGTCGCAAAGACCATCGCTGACGAGCAGGGCAATGTCATAAAGCTGGAGCACAACCAGTTTGTCAGCACCAACCGGAATGCTGCCGTGGAACTTCGTATCACAATGGAGGCGTTCGGCACAGAACACAAGAACAGGATCCTGGATGCACTGGAGAGAAAAGGGTTCCGTCCGAAAATGATCGGAGCAAAGCTTTATTAGGATCGTTTTAAAACAAGGAAAGGAAGCGTCTCATGAAGCGAAGAAGACCGAAAACGGGAGAAGTTTACAGACATTTCAAGGGGAAACGGTACCGGGTGATGCATATCGCACTCTGTGCCGAGACAAATGAAGAGATGGTCGTGTATGAAGCACTCCAGGGGGAAGGCAAGGTGTACGTGAGTACAGTAGAAGCCTTCCTCAGAGAGACCAACAGGAAAAGATATCCTGATGCGGAACAGGAATACCGTTTTGAACTGTGTGAGAGAGAACCCGCCAGAGAGCATCGGGAGAAAACGGAAGTGAGCGAGGAAACTCTGATCATGGAGTTCCTGGAGCTGGATGAGAACGAGGACCGCGCGGAGTTTCTTATGAAAAACAGGGGACAGCTTACCGACCGGTTCCTGACCGTGGCGGCGGAGAGCCTGGAGTTCGTGGAAAGTGCGGAGACGGTCGAGGAGAGATGGGCGGCGCTGATGCGTTTCCTTAAAACGAAGATGAAATACGAGAGCAGAAGGCTGCGGTGAGACCGCGGAGTAGATGTGATGCGGGGTAACGCCTTTGAAGCGGGGCGGATC
Organism: Candidatus Mediterraneibacter intestinavium; assembly: GCA_019119205.1. GTDB lineage: Bacteria > Bacillota > Clostridia > Lachnospirales > Lachnospiraceae > Mediterraneibacter > Mediterraneibacter intestinavium. Next base: position 35,070 of record DWXK01000005.1, on the reverse strand, counting down.
CTGACAGCAGGGGACAGGCACAGATAAAAAGGGCCAGATCCATGTACAGAGTGTACAGTGGGACCTGCCCCTTTTTGTCTTTTCTATGACAGACCTGACCGGCAGCGTCAGATCGTCTCTCCGCGCGCTTTCTTTTCCAGAAGCGTGTGGATCCTGTCCGTCGGATTCAAAACGGCTCCGATCGTGACATCGTGATTCAGGGAATCAATGATCAGTGCAAGGAACTTGCTCATATCTGCCTGGACAAAGTACGGCTTCTCATAAAGCTCCGGCGGCAGATAAGTCAGATTCGTTGTGATGACTTTATTGATATAGCCTTTTTCATAGTAGTCGTCAAATTTGGCAAAGCCATCGGTGAACAGACCGAACGTAGTGCAGACGAATACCCGGGCAGCGCGGCGCTCTTTGAGCTGTTTTGCCACATCAAGCATACTCTCTCCGGAAGAGATCATATCGTCCATGATGATCACGTCCTTGCCTGCCACATCATCTCCCAGGAATTCGTGGGCGACGATCGGGTTTTTCCCGCCTACGATCTTAGAGTAGTCTCTCCGCTTGTAGAACATTCCCATGTCCACGCCCAAAACGTTGGAGAGGTATACCGCACGGTGCATGGCTCCCTCGTCCGGGCTGATGATCATAAGATGCTCCTTGTCCGGGATGATGTCCGGGACAGCGCGGAAGAGCGCTTTCATAAACTGATACGGGGGATTGAAACTGTCGAATCCGCTTAAGGGGATCGCGTTCTGCACCCTCGGGTCATGCGCGTCAAAAGTGATGATGTTTGCCACGCCCATGGAATTGAGTTCTTCCAGGGCAAGGGCACAGTCGAGGGATTCCCTCTTTGTGCGTTTGTGCTGGCGGCTCTCATACAGGAACGGCATGATCACATTGATCCTGTGGGCTTTTCCTGTGGCAGCCGCGATAATCCGCTTCAGATCCTGATAGTGGTCGTCAGGCGACATATGGTTCAGGTGTCCGCTCACGGTATATGTCAGGCTGTAGTTGCATACGTCGGTCATGATAAAAAGATCGGTCCCTCGGATCGTTTCCTTGAGCACACCTTTGGCCTCTCCCGTTCCGAAACGGGGACATCTGCAGTCAACCAGATAATTATTCGATTTGTAATTGACGTACAGGGGGGATTCGGTTACTTCATTGATCGTGTTCTCCCGGAAGGATACGATATAATCGTTTACCTTCTGCCCCAGATCCCGGCAGCTTTCCATCGCGGCGATCTTCAACGGGGCAACAGGGAGAGTCTTTTCCAGTAATTCGATACTATTTGACATGATTTTCTCCTGTGATAATGTGTTGTCTGTACGGATAGACAGACTGTTTCCATATACCTTTATATCATTTTTTGTTTATAAATTCAAGCACGGCTTTGCGCGGAGAAGGAATTATGCTATACTTTAGTTGCTGTTTACAGTAATCAGACTGAGGAGTTTTATCTATAAATGAAGAAACATGAACATATCGTAGAAACCGTAGAAAAGGACAGTATCGCCCAGGAACTGGGGATCGAGCCGGGAGACAGGCTCATTTCCATCAACGGGCAGGAAATCGAGGATATCTTCGACTACCAGTATTATGTGGAGGATGAAGAACTGCTCCTTCTCATTGAAAAGGCGGATGGAGAGCAGTGGGAACTTGAGATCGAGAAAGATGCGGATGAAGCCCTGGGGATCGGATTCGGGGCAGGTCTGATGGATGAGTACAGGTCCTGCTGCAACAGGTGCATCTTCTGTTTTATCGACCAGATGCCTCCGGGAATGCGCGACACCCTGTATTTCAAAGACGATGATTCCCGTCTCTCCTTTCTCCAGGGTAATTATGTGACCCTGACGAACATGAGCGAACATGACATTCAGCGGATCATCAAGTACCGTCTGGAACCCATCAATATCTCCTTCCAGACCACCAACCCGGAGCTGAGATGCAGGATGCTCCATAACCGGTTCGCCGGGGATGCCCTCAAAAAGGTGGACCTTCTGTATCAGGGCGGGATCGAGATGAACGGGCAGATCGTGCTCTGTAAGGGCGTCAACGACGGGGAGGAGCTGGAACGGTCGATCCGGGATCTCACAAGATACCTGCCGCTGCTCAGAAGCGTTTCCGTCGTGCCGGTGGGGCTGACAAAGTTCCGGGACGGGCTTTACCCCCTGGAGCCTTTTACAAAGGCGGAAGCACGCCAGGTGCTGGAGATCATCCACCGCTGGCAGAAAAAGATCTATGAGGAGTACGGGCTCCATTTTATCCATGCGGGAGACGAGTGGTATCTCCTGGCGGAGGAAGAGGTCCCGGAAGAGGAGCGGTACGACGGATATCTCCAGCTGGAGAACGGCGTGGGGATGCTCCGGCTTCTCTTCAATGAGTTTGAGGATGCCTTCCGGCAGCAGAAGGGTGACCAGAGGAGTGAAGAACTCTCGGCAGCCACAGGAAAACTTGCCTATCCGTATATCCGGCGGATGGCGGAGCGGATCGAAGAGAGATATCCCGGGGTGAAGATCCATGTGTACTGCATCCGGAATGATTTCTTCGGGGAGAGGATCACGGTATCCGGACTGATCACAGGAGGGGATATCATCGCACAGCTCAAGGGAAAGAGGCTTGGAAGCAGGCTTCTGCTCCCCTGCAACATGCTGAAGGCGGATGAGGACGTTTTTCTGGATGATCTTACGGTAAAAGAGGTATCAGATGCTTTACAAGTCCCCGTCAATATTGTAAAATCAAGCGGGCAGGACCTGGTCGACGCCATGCTCGGCGAGGGGACCTGAGGGAGAGCGTCTGTTCACGGCTGTGGGAGGGATTCGGTTCCCAGACAAGAAACATGACGAGACACGATAAGAGTTACAAAGGAAAGATTTTAAGGAAGGTTTTGATAAAATGAGTAAACCGGTAGTTGCCATAGTGGGACGCCCGAATGTGGGAAAGTCCACGCTTTTCAATGCTCTGGCAGGGGAGAAGATCTCCATCGTTAAGGATACGCCCGGAGTGACAAGAGACAGGATCTATGCAGACATATCCTGGCTGGACAAAGAATTTACGATGATCGATACCGGCGGTATCGAGCCCGACAGCAAGGATGTCATCCTCTCCCAGATGAGGGAGCAGGCGCAGATCGCTATCGATACAGCGGATGTGATCATCTTTATCACGGATGTGCGCCAGGGGCTCACGGACGCGGACTCCAAGGTGGCTGACATGCTGAGGAGGTCGGCGAAGCCGGTAGTCCTGGTAGTAAACAAAGTGGACAATTTTGACAAATTCATGCCGGATGTGTATGAGTTTTATAATCTGGGCATCGGAGACCCGGTTCCGATCTCAGCTGCTTCCCGCTTAGGCTTGGGAGACATGCTGGAAGCGGTGGCGGGGCATTTCCCGGAAGGCGCCGGGGAGGCGGAAGAAGACGACCGCCCGAGGGTTGCCATTGTCGGAAAGCCCAATGTAGGGAAGTCCTCTATCATCAACAAACTCCTGGGAGAGAACCGGGTGATCGTCTCCGACATCGCCGGGACGACAAGGGACGCGGTAGACACGGAGATCGTACACAACGGAAAAGAATATATCTTTATCGATACAGCAGGGCTCCGCAGAAAGAACAAGATCAAGGAAGAACTGGAACGTTACAGTATCATCCGCACCGTCACAGCGGTGGAGCGGGCGGATGTAGTGCTTATGGTCATCGATGCCACAGAGGGCGTGACAGAGCAGGATGCCAAGATCGCGGGGATCGCCCACGAGAGAGGAAAGGGCGTCATCATCGTTGTGAACAAATGGGACGCCATAGAGAAGAATGACCGCACCATGCGGGAGTATGAGGGCAAGATCCGCCAGACCCTTTCCTACATGCCTTACGCGGAGATCATGTATGTATCCGCGATGACAGGGCAGAGGCTGAACAAACTGTATGATATGATAGATATGGTGATCGAGAACCAGACCCTGCGGATCGCCACAGGAGTCCTGAACGAGATCATGACAGAAGCTGTGGCAATGCAGCAGCCCCCGTCAGACAAGGGGAAGAGGCTCAAGCTTTACTATATCACACAGGTCTCTGTCAAACCGCCTACGTTCGTGATCTTTGTCAACGACAAGGAACTGATGCATTTTTCTTATACAAGATATCTGGAAAACAAGATCAGGGAAGCATTCGGCTTCAGAGGGACTTCATTGAAGTTTTTCATAAGAGAGAGAAAGGAAAAGGAGCAGTAGAGGGATGGAACGTTTGGTATGTCTGGCAGTCGGATATGTGTGCGGACTGCTGCAGACCGGCTATATCGTCGGGAAAATGAACCATATTGATATCAGGAAACAGGGAAGCGGGAATGCAGGGACGACCAACGCCCTGCGCGTGATCGGATGGAAGGCAGGGATCCTGACCTTTTTCGGAGACGTGCTCAAATGTGTCGTGGCGGTGGTGATCACCTGCCTCCTTTTCCGGGGGAGTGACTGCCTGCCTCTTTTGGCGATGTACGCCGGTGCCGGGGTAACGCTGGGACATAACTTCCCGTTTTATATGAACTTCAAGGGAGGAAAGGGGATCGCCGTGATGGCGGGCCTCGTGGTGGCGAACAGCTTCTGGAACGTGCCGGAGAGTCTGTTGATGATCCCGGTCACACTGGCTTTTTTCCTTGTCCCGGTGATCATCACAAGGTACATATCAGTGGGTTCGCTCATGGCATATACTGCGTTCCTCATTGAGATGATCCTGGCAGGGCAGATGGGCATGCTGGATATGGAGCCGGCAGGGCTGTATGAACTTTATATCCTGCTGTTCCTGATGACGGCGCTTGCGTTTTACCGTCACCGGGCAAATATTGGCAGGCTTATGTCGGGAACTGAGAACAAATTCGGAGCAAAGAAAAAGGAGTAGACGATCATGGCAAATGTAGGTGTGCTCGGCGCGGGAAGCTGGGGAACCGCTCTTTCCGTCCTGCTGAGCGATAACGGTCATCAGGTAACAGTGTGGTCCATCGATAAGGATGAAGTGAAGATGCTGGACGAGAAGCGGGAACATCTCCAGAAACTGCCGGGGGTAAAACTCCCTCGGGATATGGTCATCACAAACGAGATGGAAAAAGCGATCCGGGGGAAAGATTTCCTTGTCCTTGCCGTCCCGTCCATCTTTACACGGACTACGGCGCGGAATATGCGTCCTTATGTGGCGGATGGTCAGATCATCGTGGATGTGGCGAAGGGCATTGAAGAGTCTACGCTCAAGACACTCTCCCGGCAGATCGAGGAGGAGATCCCTCAGGCTGACGTGGCGGTGCTCTCCGGTCCCAGCCATGCGGAGGAAGTGGGAAGAAAGCTTCCGACGACCTGTGTGATCGGTGCGAAAACAAGGAAAACCGCAGAATATCTCCAGTCCATGTTCATCAGCAAAGTATTCAGGGTGTACACCAGCCCGGATATTCTCGGGATCGAACTGGGCGGCTCCCTGAAGAACGTGATCGCCCTTGCGGCGGGGATCGCGGACGGGCTGGGATACGGCGACAATACGAAGGCGGCCCTCATCACGAGAGGGATCGCGGAGATCGCGCGCCTGGGCGTGAAGATGGGCGGAAAGATCGAAACATTCACCGGGCTTACCGGCATCGGGGACCTGATCGTCACCTGTGCCAGTGTCCACAGCCGGAACCGCAAGGCGGGATACCTGATGGGACAGGGAAAGACCATGCAGGAAGCGATGGATGAAGTCAGTATGGTGGTGGAAGGCGTTTATTCTGCGAAGGCAGCGGCAAGCCTCGCTGAGAAATACAGCGTATCCATGCCGATCGTTATGGAAGTGAACAAGGTCCTTTTTGAAGGGAAGGCTCCCGCGGAGGCGGTGGATGATCTGATGCTCAGGGAATCCAGGAGTGAGAACACAGCTCTTCTCTGGGACAACGAAGCATAAGACGGGAAAAACCAGTCATAACCCTCTTGTCTGCTGCATACATTGGTATCAGCAGAACAAGGGGGTATTTCTATGGATTCATTTCAGGTATACAGGGATATGAAAGCACGGACCAATGGGGAGATCTACATCGGCGTTGTCGGTCCGGTTCGGACAGGCAAGTCAACGTTTATCAAGCGTTTCATGGATCTCCTCGTCCTGCCGAATATGACAGATGAGCACGCCAGGGAGAGAACACAGGATGAACTGCCCCAGTCCGCATCGGGGACCACGATCATGACCACAGAGCCGAAATTCGTTCCCAAGGAGGCGGCAGCGGTGAAACTCTCCGATGACGTGGAGGTAAAGATCCGTCTCATCGACTGCGTCGGCTATATGGTGGAAGGGGCTTCCGGGCATATTGAGAATGACGCAGAGCGCCAGGTAAAGACTCCCTGGTTTGAGTACGAGATCCCGTTCACCAAGGCGGCGGCGATCGGGACGCAGAAGGTGATCCACGACCATGCCACCATCGGATTCGTGGTGACGACAGACGGGAGTGTGACTGATCTTCCCAGAGAGAATTATGTTCCTGCCGAGGAAAAGACTGTGAAGGAACTGCAGTCCATCGGAAAGCCGTTCATTATCCTCCTGAACTGCCGCAAGCCCTACTCCGAGGAGGCGAAGGCACTTAAAGAAGAACTGGAAGGAAAGTATAAGGTTTCCGTCATCCCGGCGAACTGTGAACAGCTGAAGACAGAGGATATCCACGAGATCATGCGTCAGGTGCTCTACGAGTTCCCGATCACGGAAGTAGAGTTCTATCTGCCCAAGTGGGTGGAGATGCTCTCAAGAGAACACAGGATCAAACAGGACCTGCTTGAGAACATAAGAAATGTGATGGATCATATCGAGGACATCCGCAGCGCCGTTTCTCGCCCGGTGGAGACTGACAGCCCGTACATAAATGAGATCTCGGTGGAGAAGGTGGAGATGGATACGGGGAAGGTAAAGATCCGGATCACATTTGAACAGAAATTCTATTATGAGGTCCTGAGCGAGCTGACGGGAACGCAGATCAGTGGAGAATACGAACTGATCTCTACAATAAAAGAACTTTCTGCCATGAAGGAAGAGTTTGCCCAGATCAAAGACGCGTTTACAGATGTGAAGATGAAAGGATACGGGGTAGTGAGCCCGAAGAAAGAGGATATCCGCCTTGATGACCCGGTGATCATCAAGCAGGGGAGCAAGTATGGGGTGAAGATCCGCTCCGAGGCGCCGTCCATCCATATGATCCGCGCCAACATCGAGACGGAGATCGCCCCCATCGTGGGAAGTGAAAGACAGGCGGAGGACCTGGTGGAGTATATCAAAAAAGAGAGCGAAACCCCGGAAGGCGTCTGGGGGACGAATATCTTCGGCAAATCCATCGAGGAGCTTGTGACCGACGGGATGAGAAATAAGATCACTATGATAAACGACGAGAGCCAGGTAAAGCTGCAGGATACCATGCAGAAGATCGTCAATGACTCTAACGGAGGGCTGGTCTGCATCATTATATGACACCGGCTCCGGAATATAGTATAATAAGACAAAACGGGTGATAGAGCCGGGAGGGGACGGAAGATGAAGAAAAATGTCTATGACGGGATCCTGTCTTTTAAAGGCAAATGGAGAGAATATCAGGCAAGAGTACTGACGGAATCTGAAAGCTATCTGAAAGATGGAAAGATCCATATCGTTGCGGCGCCGGGAGCAGGAAAGACCACGCTGGGGATCGAACTGATCCGAAGGACCGGACTGCCCTGTCTGGTCCTGTCGCCGCGTATCGTGATACGCCAGCAATGGCTTGAGAGGATACGGAGTTCGTTTCTGGAGGTCGGGACACAGGAGAGGCTCTTCTCATCGGACCTGAAGCATCCGGGGCTGATCACTTCGGTGACCTATCAGACTCTTTATCACGGGATGAAGCAGATGAAGGGGACAGCGGAGGAGGAGACAGAGAAAGAGGAAGAAGATTTTCAGGGGTTTTCTCTGGTCAGCTGCCTGAAAGAAGCAGGCGTGAAAGTGATCTGCCTGGATGAATGCCATCATCTGAAAAATGAGTGGTGGAAGGCGCTGGAGAGTTTCCTCGCAGAGATGAAAGATATGACGGTGATCGCGCTCACCGCGACACCTCCATATGACGCCACGCCGGCACAGTGGGAGCGGTATATAAGCGTATGCGGACCGGTAGACGCGGAGATCACGATGCCGGAACTGGTCCGGGAGGGAAGTCTCTGCCCGCACCAGGATTATGTCTGGTTTAACTGGCCTTCCGTGGAGGAAGAGGAACAGATCAGACGGTTCCGGGACCGGGCATACGACATGTTCTGCCTTCTCATGGACGATCAGTCCCTGCGGGATGCGGCAGCCACCCATCCCGGACTGACGGATCCTGAAGGATACTGTGACCGGATGCTGGAGGATCCGGCATATCTGTCGGGGCTTTTGATCTACTGTCAGGCAAAAGGGATACCATTTTCTGAAAAATGGATCCGTGTACTGTGCGTAAAAGGGCTTCCGGACATGTCACAGAGATGGATGGAGGCATTCCTTCAGGGGTTCCTATTTGATGACAGGGACAGTTATGAGTGCCGGGAAGAGTATCGGGAGGCGTTGATCCGGGAACTGAAAGCGAGAGGGATCGTTGAGAAGAAACGGGTCAGTTTCCGTACAAGCCCCAGGCTGGAAAAACTTCTGTGCAGCAGCCGCGGAAAACTGAACAGTATCCTGCAGGTCGCGTCGTGTGAACAGTCCGCTCTGGGAGAAGAACTGAGGATGCTCATCCTGACGGACTATGTGAGGAAAGAATGGAGGAGCGGGCTGGGGGATCCGGAGAAAGAGATCGGCGTGATCGGAGTCCTGCCGATCTTTGAACTGCTGAGGAGACGAGGGACGTCCCGGCGGCTTGGGGTTCTCTGCGGGAGTATGATCCTCATCCCCGTATCGGCGGAAGAAGCATTTACAGAGGAGGCCGGGAGAGCGGCGCTCCCTCTTCAGACGCCGTTTAAAAGGCTCCGGAACAGGGAAGGAGATGAACTGGGATACAGTGAGATCCCTGTCAGCGGCAGGGTCAACCAGTATACTTCTGTTGTCACAAGGCTTTTCGAGAGAGGATACATCCAGATTCTGGTCGGGACCAAGTCCCTTCTGGGAGAAGGGTGGGATTCCCCATGCATCAATTCTCTGATCCTTGCCAGCTTTGTGGGCTCTTATGTGCTCGGCAACCAGATGAGAGGGCGTGCGGTGAGGAAAGATCCGGACCATCCGGAAAAAGTCAGCAATATATGGCATCTTGTCTGCATTCCGGGGCAGCGAGAACAGCGGGCAGAAAGAGAAGCCCGGGTGACGGATACAGGACTGTCGGAAGATCTTGATACGCTGGAAAGGAGGATGAAAGGGATCCTCGGATTAAGTTATGACGGGACTGTCATTGAGAATGGGATAAGCCGTCTGGGGCTTCATTCAGAGACCTCGTATACAAGGGAAACTGTCTGCGCACTCAATGAGGCTGCCGCTGCGCGTTCTGCCGACCGCGGGACAGTGGCGCGCCAGTGGCAGCAGGCGCTTCTGGTCCCGGGAAAGCCGGAGACCGTGGATGAATGTACCGCTGACAGGAAAGCCGTGCGCAGGAGCGCTGTGTTCATAAATACGCTGGGCGCCCAGCTTCTGGCTTTTGTTATCGAGGGGATCAATATCCTGTTCCGGGCGCGCAGATTTTTAAACGGATGGTGGGATACAAGAGTGTTCCTTCTTATCACAGCGGTGTTTGTCCTCTTTACCCTTATCTTCGGGAGGAGGCTGATCCACATGCTGACGCCGATGAAACAGTTCCGTTCTGCTGCACAGGGGGTCCTGGAGGCGCTGAAAAGATCCGGAGAGATCTCGGAGAAGTGCAGCGTGGAGACGGAGGAGGAGCAGGGAGCCCGTTTTTCAGCGTGGCTTGAGAATGGGACGGACCGGGAAAAGGCCGTGTTTGCAGACGCGCTCTCGGAGATGCTGGCACCTGTGGATAACCAGAGGTATCTCATCTGCGGGGGCACCCCGGGGAGAAAAAGGGCAGAATACTACTGTGTTCCCGCTGCATTTGCTGCTTCCAGGGAAAAGGCGGAAGTGTTCCGCAAGGCAATGGAACCGTGGATCGGGAGATACCGCCTTGTATATACGCGGAATCCAGAGGGAAGGCGGATCCTGCTGGAGGGCAGGGCGAAGGCCTTTGCCAGTGTCAACCGGAGGCTTCTGGACCGCAGAAAACGTGTGAAGATGGAAAAAAGTGCTCTGGAATGACCGGGGGCTCTCCTGCCTTGACAAGAAGAGAAAAATAGTCTAGTATCACAGTAGATAAATGTTGGATTTTATAAGGGAAGGCGCTTCAGCGAAAGTGTGCAGAAGCGCCTTCCTGCGTAAGGTTTCTCAGAGATGATAAGGAGGATATTATGAGCGCACAGTACGAACGACTGGAAAAATGTTATGAATACTATAGATCGGTAACTGATTTTAAACCCCGTGTCGGCCTGATACTTGGATCGGGACTGGGCGGATATGCAAAGAACATGAAGGTGGAGCTGGAGATCCCTTACGGGGATATCCCGGGCTTCCCGGTGTCTACTGTGGAAGGGCATGACGGAAGGTTCCTGCTGGGATATATCGGTGACGTGCCGGCTGTGGTCATGAAAGGAAGAGTACACTACTATGAAGGATACTCCATGGAAGAAGTAGTGCTCCCGACCCGTCTGATGAAGCGCATGGGGATCGAGATCCTTTTCCTGACAAATGCGTCGGGCGGGATCAACCGCGATTTCCGCGTTGGAGAGTTCATGATGATCACAGACCAGATCTCAAGTTTTGTACCTTCTCCGCTGATCGGGCAGAATGTATCTGAACTGGGAGAACGGTTCCCGGATATGACCCATATCTACGATCCGGAGCTGATGGAACTGATCCGCAGGACGGCGGAACAGGAGAAGATCGACCTGAAAGAGGGAATCTATCTGCAGACGACAGGCCCCAATTTTGAAAGCCCGGCTGAGGTGAGGATGTACGGCGCCCTGGGAGCGGATGCGGTCGGTATGAGCACTGCCTGCGAGGCGATCGCAGCACGTCACGCAGGGATCCGTGTGTGCGGCATCTCCTGCGTATCGAATATGGCAAGCGGGCTCTCCGAGGAAGAACTGAGCCACCTGGATGTACAGGCTGTGGCTGACCAGCGTTCCGGAGAGTTCGAGCGTCTGGTGACAAAGATCATCGAACAGATGTAAACAGTACAGCCATGCAGGCAGGAGAATCCGGTTTTACCGTGGAAGCAGGCTTACGAAGGGAAAACCGGATTCTCCTGCCTATAGGGCGGACGCCCTCAGCGAGAAGGAGCCGGAGGCGGATTCGAGCTGGCATGGCCGAAAAGGCTGAGCAGCGGGAGAACCCGCTCCTGCTATGGAAGCAGGGCTTACGAAGGGAGAGATAAAAATGAATACAAGGATATACAATGCAAGGATACTGACAATGGAAGAAGGAGTGGGGATCTTCGAGGGAGAATTGTGGATCGAGGGAGACACGATCACCTACGCCGGACCCGCAAAAGAGGCTTCGTACAGGAAGTGGGATGAGGAGATCGATGCGCAGAAGAATCTGATCATGCCGGGATTTAAAAATGCCCATACACATTCGGCGATGACGTTCCTGCGCTCACATGCAGATGACATGAAGCTGGCTGAGTGGCTCAACAACAGGGTCTTTCCGGCAGAAGCCAAGCTGACGGATGAGGATGTGTACTGGCTTACAAAACTTGCATTGATGGAGTATCTCACAAGTGGAATCACATGCATTTTTGATATGTATATGTACCAGGCGGCAGGAGAGCGCGCTGTCAGGGAAGCAGGGTTCCGCAATGTGTTCTGCGGCAGCATCAATGATTTTGGAGGAACGCTGGAGGAAGTTGAGGCGGATTACCATACTTATAATCAGGATCCGGACAGGCTGGTCTCATCCCAGCTCGGGTTTCATGCTGAATACACGACAAGCAGAGATCTGATGGAGGGAATCGCTGCCCTTGCGGAAAAATATCAGGCTCCGGTCTATGTCCACTGCTCCGAAACAAGAAAAGAAGTGGAGGACTGCAGGGAGCGAACCGGCATGACTCCGGTAGCATATATGGATTCCCTAGGACTGTTCAATTACGGGGGCGGACTTTTCCACGGCGTGCACATGGACGATGCGGATTTTGATATCATTAAGAAGAGAGGTCTCTATGTGGTCACAAACCCGGCGTCCAATCTGAAACTCGCAAGCGGCATTGCACCGGTGAAACGGTATCTTGATATGGGAATCCCGGTCGCCATCGGTACGGACGGACCGGCAAGCAACAACTGCCTTGACATGTTCCGGGAGATGTTTCTTGTGACAGGACTTCAGAAAGCAGTCTGCGACGACCCGGAGGCAGTACCTGCGATGGAGGTGCTGAAGATGGCGACTGTGAACGGAGCGCACGCGATGGGGCTTCCGGAGTGCGACAGCCTTTGTGAAGGAAAGAAGGCGGATCTGATCATGATCGATCTCATGCAGCCGAATATGCAGCCGATCCAGAACATCGAACGCAATGTGGTGTTCAGCGGAAGCAAGCAGAACATAAAGATGACGATGGTGGGCGGAAAGGTCCTGTACAGAGACGGGGAGTTCTTCCTGGACCGTACTGTAGAAGAAATTTATGCGAAAGCAAATGAGTCCGCGAGGAGGATCCTGGGATAAAAGTGCATTTTTCGTGAGGGGAAACGAAAAAAGAGATCGGAAAGATCCCAAAAAGCAGACAGATATAGATAATGAAGAAAGGGGTACAGAAGATGAGAGCAGCAATATTTACACTTGATACAGGCGCATATAAAGCAAAGGCGGAGAGTGCTGCGGCGACTTCTCTGAAGAGGATGCTGGAGCATATCGGATTCGAAGTGAAAGCGGCAGGCGTCCTTCCGGAAGAGAAGGATGTGTTGAGTTCGGTGATCAAACAGCTTTCCGACAACAGATCGGTGGAACTGATCCTGACCACAGGATCTGTCGGATACCGCAGCAGGGACTGTGCGCCGGATGTGCTTATGGAGACAGCGGACCGTCTCCTTCCCGGCATCCCGGAAGCACTGCGGGCATATAATATCCGCTATTCCAAAAAAGTGATCCTTGACCGCTCGGCAGCAGGCATCCGGAACCGGACGCTGATCATCAACCTGCCTGAGAGCGCAAAGACGGCAAAGGAGGATATGGAGTATATCCTTCCGGAAGTAGTGGAAGTAGTGGAGTCGCTGAGCTTATGATGAAGGTGACTTATCTGGGACACAGCGGATTTTTTGTGGAGATGGAAGACGCCTGTTTCCTGTTTGACTATTACAAAGGAGAACTGCCGGAGGCGGACAGAGGAAAGAAGCTTTTTGTATTTGTCAGCCACGGTCATTATGACCATTACCGGAAAGAGATCTTTTCTCTTCGGGATCAGTATGATCAGGTGCGCTGCCTCATTTCCTCGGATATTTTTGTGAGGGAAGCAGAGGATATCCTTTCGGTAAAGCCAAATGAGGAGACAGAGGTGCTGGGATGCCGGATCCGCACCCTGCGCTCTACGGACGAGGGCGTGGCATTCCTGCTCAAATACAGAGGGAGGACCATCTATCACGCCGGAGACCTGAACTGGTGGCACTGGGAAGAGGAGACGGAAGAGTACAATACAGCGATGCGCAGAGCGTACCAGTCAGAGATCAACAAACTCCAGGGAGAAAAGATCGATCTTGCATTTGTGCCTGTTGACCCCAGGCTTGGAGAGCAGTACTGCTGGGGGCTGGACTGTTTTATGAAACGGACAGATACAAAGAGAGTGTTCCCTATGCATTTCTGGGACAACTATGCTGTCTTTGACCGGCTTGCCCTGGAAAAATGCGCGCAGGACTATGAGGACAGGATCATCAGGATCGAGAGAGAGGGACAGAGTTTCCTTCTGGAATAACAAAAGCGGCAGAGAGGAAAAGATATGCTTGTAAAGATCTATACGGACGGAGCTGCAAGAGGCAACCCGGATGGACCGGGAGGGTATGGGACCGTCCTTGAATATGTGGACCCGAAGGGACAGCTCCATGTAAAAGAGATGTCTCAGGGATATATAAAGACGACGAACAACCGGATGGAACTGATGGCGGTGATCGCGGGGCTGGAGGCGCTCAACCGTCCCTGTACAGTGGAGGTCTATTCTGACTCCCAGTACGTGGTGAACGCGTTTAATCAGCACTGGGTGGATGGCTGGATCAAAAAGAACTGGAAACGGGGAAAAAACGAGCCGGTGAAGAATGTAGATTTGTGGAAACGGCTCCTGCAGGCAAAGGGACCCCATGATGTCACATTTTACTGGGTGAAAGGTCATGACGGTCATCCGCAGAACGAACGGTGCGATGAACTTGCCACAACAGCTGCGGATGGGGACGGTCTGATCACGGATGAGGGAATTTGAGCGGGACCGGAAAAGATAGACAGAAAAACAGTTTTTTGATGAGGAATTTTAAAGATACAAAAGTGCTGGACAGTTTTAGATCAGGATAGTATAATTGGAAAATGTGTTAAGTAAGACAGACGATCGCGGCTGCAGGCGCCGAAAGGCGGCAGACGAGGAAAGTCCGGGCTTCACAGGGCAGGATGCCGGATAACGTCCGGTGGAGGCGACTCCAAGGCCAGTGCAACAGAAATAAACCGCCCGGACAGATGCATGGGGATAACAGGAAGGGATAGAAGAGATGCCGGTTATCCATATGCATCTGTCCGGGTAAGGGTGGAAAGGCAGTGTAAGAGACTACCGCCTCGCTGGTAACAGAGAGGGCACATGTAAACCCCATCCGAAGCAAGACCGGAAAGAAGCAGTGTGGCGGCCCGTCACGCTTCAGGTAGGTCGCTCGAGCACGGCGGCGACGCCGTGCCTAGACAGATGATCGTCCAACGACATAACCCGGCTTATCGTCTTGCTTAACACATTTTTATTTTGTATGATCCCCAGGGAAAACCCGGATAAATGATGCGCGGCATCCTTCGGACAGATATTCGTTCATGGCTGTCCGAAGCGCTTGACCGCGGGAGGAAAGAGAACAGGAGAGATGGCACTATGGGAATGAAGATCAATGCAGAACTGCCGCTGCCGGCAGATCTGAAGGCAGAATACCCTCTTCCGGATGAGATCGTCAGGATCAAAGAGAAGAGAGACAGGGAGATCCGTGATATCTTTACGGGCAGATCAGACAAGTTCGTGGTGATCGTGGGTCCCTGTTCCGCGGATAACGAGGATTCCGTATGTGAGTATGTGAACCGTCTGGCGAAGGTAAATGAAAAGGTCTCTGACCGCCTTTTGATCATACCCAGGATATACACGAACAAACCGAGAACGACGGGAGAGGGATATAAGGGGATGCTCCATCAGCCGGAACCGGATCAGGAGCCGGATCTTCTTGCCGGCATCATTGCGATCCGGAGACTCCATACCCGCGCGATCCGCGAGAGTTCTCTGACAGCAGCGGACGAGATGCTTTATCCTGAGAACCGGAGTTATCTGGATGATATCCTCTCCTACGAGGCAGTGGGAGCGCGTTCTGTGGAGAACCAGCAGCACCGGCTGACCGCCAGCAGCATGGATATCCCGGTGGGGATGAAAAATCCGACCAGCGGCGACTTCTCCGTGATGTTAAATTCGGTGAAGGCAGCCCAGAGCTCACACCGGTTCATTTACAGGGGGATGGATGTGACGACAGAGGGAAATGATCTTGCCCATGTCATCCTGAGAGGCGGCGTCGATAAGTATGGAACGTGCATTCCCAACTATCACTATGAGGACATGAAGCGGCTTCTTGAGATGTATCAGGAAAGGGAACTGGCAAATCCGGCTGCGATCGTGGATGCAAACCATTCCAACTCAGATAAGCAGTTCCGCGAGCAGATACGGATCGTGAGTGAAGTCCTCCACAGCAGGAGATACGATCCGGAACTAAAGAAGCTGGTCAAGGGTGTGATGATCGAGAGTTATCTGGTGGAAGGATGCCAGAAGATCGATGAGAACAGAGTATATGGGAAATCGATCACCGATCCGTGCCTTGGATGGGAGGATACGGAGCGGCTGATCTATAAGATCGCGGAGGAGTGCTAGGGGCAGGCTTGTATTGAGAGTCCGGCATTTTTATACAAATTCCCATAAAACATAGGAAAATACAGGAATAAGCAGAATTTCACGGCAGGAATGTTGACACGATTCGACATATCAAGGTATATTTTAATCGATTATGCGATTGACCCGGAGGTAATCAGATATGTTGATCCATGGATTCCCTGTGGAGATTCTGCTTTTTTTTACGCTTCTGATCTGGGCACTTTATTCACTGATCTACATATCCAGTCCCAAAAACAAAGTCAATCTGTGGGCGGGAATCTGCGGATTTCTGTTGAGTATAGGAGTCCTGAAAGAATATATATATTACAGCGGTTTCTTTACGGATATGCATGTCAGTCTCTTTGGAGTAGGCTATCCGCTGAATGAACTGCTCAACTCGATCCTGACTGCGGTTCTTTACTATATTGCGATGCCATGCGTCATGATCTTCAGTTTTTACTTCTGCCATTTGGAAAAGAACCATCCCAGGCTTTTCCGTGTGGCTGCAGTGGCGGTATTTATTCCGGTCATACTTTTCTGCATCGTGTACCCGTGGAGTCAGACAAGGGGGATCCCGAAGGCCAATCCTTCTGCGTTTGTGGTAGTCTCATTGTATAATCTCCTCTACGGAGTGCTTGCTACGGTACCGATCTTGATCACACTCATCAAAGAAAGAAACACTCCTTTTTTCAGACAGCGCAGACTGGTGTCGGTGATCGCGCTCCTTCCGCTCTGGTACTGGCTGATCACCCTGTTTTTCTTCCACCTTATGAGATGGGAGAGTCTCTATAAACTGTGGCAGTGGAATGCGGTGATCCTGCTCTGTCTCTTTATCTATTATGTCCGTCACCTTTTTCGGGAAGGGATATGGGGAATGCGGCTGAACAGAGAGTACTTTGACTGGTCAGGGGAAAGACCGGTTCCGGATGACAATGTCAGATATTTTTCGCATATGTTGAAAAACGAGCTGGCAAAAATATCCGAGTGCTCCAGGATCATCAGGGAACAGGATATTCCGGAAGGATCTCCGGAGCTGGATATTATGGACCGGTCTGTCAGGCATATTGAGGATTTTATAAAGAAGAGCAGAAAATACAGCAGCGATATTGTGCTTACTTACACAGAAGCTGATGTAGAGGAACTGTTCAGGAAAACAGTGAAAGAGAATATTCCGCGATGGAACGGAGAGGTAAAGATACAGACCGGTCAGCAGCCCTGCCGCCTGTACTGCGACCGTACGCATATGGAAGAAGTGCTGGAAAATCTTGTCCTGAATGCGGTTGACGCCATGGGAGATTCCGGAACCCTTACGCTGTCCTACGATATGCCGAGCAGGACGATCGCGCTGGTCACGGTTGGGGACACCGGATGCGGAATAGCCGGAGATAAAATGGAACAGATCTTCAGGCCTTATTATACAGGATATTCCGACAGCAGACATATGGGACTGGGTCTTTCCTACTGCCAGAATGTGATCAAGGCACATAAC
Source organism: Candidatus Mediterraneibacter intestinavium (assembly GCA_019119205.1). GTDB lineage: Bacteria > Bacillota > Clostridia > Lachnospirales > Lachnospiraceae > Mediterraneibacter > Mediterraneibacter intestinavium. The sequence goes on along the minus strand of DWXK01000005.1, from coordinate 17,499 downwards.
GGATATATCCGTGTGAAGAGCAGTACAGAAGGACCGGAACGCGGGACAAGATTTATACTCTGCATACCGCAGGAGAAGAACAGAAGAGGGAAGAGGGGGAGACATGGAAAGAAAGATAAGAGTGCTGATCGTTGAGGACGATGAGGATTTTGCATATCTGATCAGGAAAACGATGGAAATCCACGACGACATAGAGGTAGTGGGAGTATGCGGCGACAGCAGGAAAGCAGTGGATACGGCATGTAATATGAACCCTGATATCGTCCTGATGGACCTGCATCTCGGGTCATCAACCATGGAGGGAATCACTGCATCGAGAGAGATCAGAGTGCAGACCGACGCGAAGGTTCTGATCTTTACGGCGCATGACGAAGAGGAGGTCCTGGAAGAGGCGGCGAAACAGGCGTATGCTTCAGGGTATATCCTGAAGAATCAGATGTCGCTTCTGGTCGAGAATATCTATGCGCTGATGGAAGGCGTGACAGGACAGGAAAAACTACTTTTGCATATGGCGCTGTCGGAGCTGACGGAAGCGGAGAAGACGGTCTTCTGGGAGCTGATGGGAAAGCCCGCCGGGGTACGTGTAGCAAAGAAGACCAGGGCAAACCAGACAACGATGATGCTGGGCAAGCTCAATCTTGCAAATAAGAGAGACGTGAAGCATGTCTTCCGGAATCTGCGGAGCCAGGAATGAGAAGTGGAATAGAAGAAAGAGAGAACGGAAAAGTCCCAGGAAGTTTGGGACTTTTTTTTATGCCTGAAACTAAGTGATATAATCAAAAAAATTATTGAAATCCGGGAAAGGGGGAATTAAATTGGAACATCTGAAAGAAGCAGCAGAGACAAAAGAAATCCAGGAACTGGCAGACAGACAGATAAACGAGCTGACACAGCAGGAGGCAGAACGGCTGGCTGATTCAATGATAGAGCGGATGAAGCTGACCTCAGACTATTACAATCCTCTGTATGCAGAAATACGGGAGGACATGGAAAGGGAGACCGCTGAAGATAAAAAAGAGGCCGAAGAAAATGACAAGGATAATGCCCGGGATACGGAAAAGACTGCGGAAGAAATTTTTAAAGAATTTGGCTTTGATAAGGAAAGATTCCTGAAGTCCTCAGTTGAAGCACAGGAAAAAAGAAAAGAAACAGCGGACGAGTACTATGAGGATGAGAGGAAAAAATACGGAAAAAGGGATCTTTACAGCTGGAATGAGGAACTGATGTCAGAAGCAGGGCCGAATTGTTATGCATATGCTATGCAGTGGAACAGAGATCCTATTACAGGAAAGAAATTTTCGATGAGACCCTTCCCCGGAATGCTCACGGAGGAGGCAGAGGGAACCGGTAATATGGATGTGGTCAAATCAGAAGTAGAACTGCTGGCTGCGATCGCGGAAGGTGGAGAACGCGGGAAAGAGATTCTGATGGGGCGGATACGGGATGATCTGGAAAGCGCGGGAATGGAGATAAAAGAGGTAGACAGTGCGTCATACAGACCGGAAGAGGGGAAATGGCTTATAGCAGTGGCGGCAAATCCCGACAGAGGAATGGAAGATTTTCATTTTTACCGCAAAGGCGAGGGTGATTACTGGACGCATAAAGAAGGAGTGACTGAGGTTTCCCGGCTGGATAAGTCCGGGGAGAGGATCACGGATCCGGAAAAATGCAACCGGGGCGATTATAGAAATTTTTATGGATTTTATGAAGTAGGATTAAAAAAGACGGACGATTAAGGAGGGGAAGAAATGGAGTTTGAAAAAGATATCCTGACAGGACGTGAGGTGGATGAAATTGATGCATATTTCGGGCAGCCTGCAGGCTCATATCCCGGTCTTAACATTTATAAAAAAGATGATACGGTATATTATTTTCTTTTTGGAGATAATGAAAAAGAAGAAGGAAAAAGCAGAGTGACAGGATATGCGTGGTTCAGCGGCGAGAAGAAGCTGTCTCAGGGAGTCAGACTGCTTGATCGCGAACGGGTGATGTCACAGAACGGGGAGAGAAAGATCAGCGAATTTGTAAGCGAGTACGGACGTCCGCATGCCGATATCGGAAACGGAAGAGCCATACCTGTCTACATTACGGAAAAAGGCACTGTTGTCAGTCCGGTACTGACAGACAGGCAGACTGTGACAGGAGTCAGAGAACTGGATCTGCATATTTGAACGGAGAAAACAGAGCAGATCAAAAGGAGGAAGGTCATGCAGACAGGACAGAATCAGGAGGCTGCGCCTCAGACCGTTACGGCTGAGATCAGCGTAGATCTGGGGAGCACCAATTCCCAGATCGCTGTGAAGATAACGGGAGACAATGACGGGAAAATCCTGGCGGGAAGGACGACCGCCAAAGAAGGAAAAACAGTCAGGGACTTTTTGATAAGGGATGGATTGTCCATCAATTTTCCGACAAAATATATCCGCAGGGACGAATGGCCGGAAGAAGCATTGTTTGACTGGGGAAACGAGAAAATATACTTTGGAAGTAAAGCGGTCGAAGCCTATAATTCAACCTATGGGGGCAACAGAGGAGTCCTCCGGGGGGAGTTCAAATCAGATCTGTACTTCTCTATGGAAGACAAGGAGGATCCTGATATCAGGGAAAGATATGAAAGAGCATGCGAGAGCACAGAGACATTTCTCAAATATCTGTGCGCTCTCGCAGAAGAGGAGATCAGCGTCTATTCCGGCAGGATAAGTAAAAGAATTACTTATGTCACTGTTCCCAACCGATCTTCCAATGAAGACAAAAAGAAGATGAAAGAGCTTGCGAAGAGTGCAGGATTTCAGAATGTTCAGATCGTGGAGGAGGCGGAAAGCGCGCTCAGGTACGTCATAGCAGACAGTGGCTCCGCGCTGAGAAAAGCATTTGAAAACATGAAGGAGATAAAGCCCCTTTATGTGATCCTGATGGATATAGGGGGCAGTACCGCTGACCTTCTGACGGTGAAGCTCGTGCCGTCGCCGGACCGGCCCGAGGGGTATGAGATACATATCCTTGGGATGTGGCCGGAGACAGGGGAGAAGGATACGCTGGGCGGCATGGATGTGGACAGAGCAATCAAAGATTATATGGTCAAAAGGGGATATCTTCTCTCCGGAATTGTGGAGGAGTCAATAAAATGGCGGGGATATTTGGAATTTGAGAAGTTTAAAAAATGGATCAATCTTAAGCTTCTCAAAGGAGAGAGCATTGAAGATCTCTATAACCTGGAAGCATATGCTATAGACTTTGACAACAGGGAATTCGCATCTGTGTCATACAAGAAACTGGATAGCAGTGACAAAATAGATTATCGGAATTTCATCAATGGGATTGCCGGGGAGTATCTTAAAAGGCTGCAATCTGCCCTGAAAAATCTTTTAAAAGACAGTTACGATCCGGAAAAAGATAAAACGGGCACTTTGGCAGATGACAGAACGGGGAATATAGACCCGCAGGAGATCGATTTCGTCGTGGCCGTAGGCGGAGGCAGTAAACTGGCAGGGATCAGAGATATGATCCAGGGAGATTACTGGAATGGAGAACCGAACCCTTTGGGGCTGAAAAAAATACAGGAAAACAAAGACGCATATATAGAGGAAACCAGCGAATACAGTTCGGCAGTATGTGTCATGGGAAATCTGGAGAAAATGGAGCCGGTAAGAAAATACAGCAACGGGACATACCGGCTGAGGGTGGATATTTATCTGGAAAACGCATTAAATCAGGAGCAGGCGGACAAGATCGCAAAATGGGAAGGAACAGGACCTGTCCCGGAAGGGCTGAAAAGAATACTGCAGATGAAGATCCCCCTTGTGGAAAACAGGCAGATGCTTCCTGTAAAGCTCGTGAGAAAATCCTCAGCAGAAATAGGATCAGGGAGCGGACATAATTTTATCCAGTTCATCCGGGTCTATCGAGAAAAAGACGGGAAGAGTTATACGGAAGAAAAAAAGAAGATCACAAGCTGGAGGGGACCGTTCAAATTTCTTTCGCACACTCTGTTCGGAAGCAGCCTTAAAGGAGAAAAAGTGGAACTGGAGGCAGACTGTTCAATATCAGAGCAGCGGATAGTGAAACTTTCGCTGAAGACCAAGTTACCGGCGGGGTTCCACGGAATAGGCAGCCAGACAGTAGATTTATAATGAAGTCAGGAGAGCAGGAATGGGGAAATTTGAAAAAGAGACGATCAATATCAAAAGAAAAGTAAATGAGTTTTCAGACAGGATAGGAGAAGGAACGTTTCTGGCGGACCGGATCTCCGGACTGATGGACAAATCATTTTATGACAGAGGCGGGGAGCCGGAAAGATGGAGATTCCCTGAAAGAGATCCTTCAAAAGACCGCCGCATGAACTGGGTGCATCTTGCCCGGCTTCCGGTGGAGATCGACGGGAGCGAAGAGCATTACCGGGCAAAAGAAAGGATGCAGGGACTTCTATGCACAGAACAGGGGATGGGACATACGATCGCGTATCAGGCGGCAAGGAGAGGCAGCGGTTCAGGGAACAGCGGCGCCAGGAAAACGGAACTGTATATCGGTGTGGAAGCAGAAGACCCGAATGCTGAAAATATTATCATGAACCAGCTGAAGCAGAATATCAGAATGAATATCACAGGAGCCGGTATAGAGGATGCTGACAAAGAAAAGGTAGAATTGGGCATGACCGCTCTTCCTTTCTGCGGAGTGATCACCGGTCAGCCGTCCACACGTTTTGGCGAAAGGGAAAATCCTCTTCAGACATTGGACAAGATCACAGCCGGGATCCGGAACCAGAATACGGGAAGAGAGTCGGAATACGTTCTGACGATCCTGTCTGAGCCGGTAAAAGATGCGCAGATCAAAGAGATCCTGGACAGGGCAAACGAGCTGAAAACGGAGCTGAGCGCTTATGCGGCTTATACAGAAAGTCAGGGATATACGGAAACACAGGGGAAGAGCAGTTCTGTCGGCGGGAGCCTAAGCCTTGGCGGCTCTCTGATCGCTCTGATCGCGACAGCAGCGTGCCTCGGGACCGGATTCGGGCTTGCTGGTACGATGCTTTCCGGCATCACGGGGTCGGAGGTCCTTGGAAATATGTTCTCCCTTGGAGGGGCTCTTTTTGGAAGCAGAGGATCCTCGAAAAGCATTTCCAGCAGTAAAAATATCAGTGTACAGCATGTAAATTATAATGTAAATTACTGTACCGCGCTTTTGGACAAACTGATCGAGCGGCTGGAGGCAGGAAGGAATATGGGATTCTGGAATACAGGAATCTATGTTCTCGGCGACAGTCCGGAGACGGTAGAACTTGTCATGGCGACTGCCCGCTCGATCTATGCCGGGCAGAATACATACCAGGAGCCGCTGCGTCTGTTTCAGCTCGGGGAGAATGAGACTGCGGCAGGATACATGAAACATATGCAGCATCTGCCGCTCCCTGTCCCGGAAGAAGCGGAAGAGATCGCAAGGAATGTGGCGGACAGCGAAAGCTGGCATATTTTCGGACCGCTCTATGAAGGGATGACGACTCCGATGACAACGGAGGAACTGTCTATTGTGATGAGTCTTCCCAGAAAAGATGTACCCGGGATACGTATCAGGAAGAATGCGGTTGAATTCGCGACGAATCCGCCTGCCGGAACAGGAAGGACAGTGCCTTTGGGGAACATTCTGGACATGGGGACAGATACGCGGTACAGTTTTGAATTTGACCTGGACCAGATCAACAGGCATGTGATCAACGTAGGGGCAAACGGAGGAGGAAAGTCCACAACGACCAGGGCGATCCTTCGCGGCGTGATGAAATACGGCATTCCCTTTATGGTGATCGATCCGGTAAAAACAGATTATGTATACTGGGCAGATCAGTATAACCGGGAACACCGTAATGACCCCGACTTCAGAAAGATCAATATCTATGCGCCGGGGCTGTCCGAATTCCCGGGAATAGAAACAGAGCTTGGGAAGATCGTAATGAATCCCTTCCAGCCTTATGCGGCAAAAGGAGCGCCGCTCAATATTCCCGGACATGCAGACCGTCTTTCCGAACTTCTGGGAAGGACGATGGCGATGGGGGATTTTCTTCCCATGCTGTTTGAAGAGGGGCTGTATCAGTATATTGCCCGGGAATTGGGTGAGGGCGTTTTTTTAAACACTGCCGTAAAGCAGGAAGATATAGAAGAGTATCCCAAATTGAGCGGTCTGAAAGACGTCATTGGGGAAATCCTGCAGGAACGGTCTTACTCAAAAGAGAATACAGACAATTTTAATGCCGCCATAACGACGCGGATCAACAGTCTCACACGCGGATGGAAGAAAGATTTCTTTGAGGCTGAGAGATCGACTCCCGCGGAAGAGATTTTTGAAAAGAATACAGTGATCTGTCTTGCCGGAGTGACCAGCAACGCGGACAAAGCATTTTTGATGTCGCTTATCCTGCAGGGTCTGGAAGAGTATCGGATCTCAAAGTATCAGTACGATCCGGAATACCGTGCGAGGATCCTGGAGGGCAGAAAAAAATACAGCGGGAACTGTCTTGCCCATATGACGATCGTAGAGGAGGCGCACAGGATCCTGAAGTTTCCATCCCCGGCAGCGGGAGACGCGGACCCCCAGGCGGCGGCAGCCGACAAATTCTGCGAGATGCTCTCGGAGATCCGGGAACCGGGAGAAGGGCTGATGATCATAGACCAGTATCCGTCCAGACTGATCCCTGACGCCATCAAGAATACGAACGTCAAGATCATCCACAGGCTGCTGGCCCGGGATGACCGGGAAGCAATGGCGGGATGTATGTCGCTTACGGAAGAACAGAGCAGACTGCTGGCGACTCTGAAACGGGGCGACGCGATCATAGGTTCCGAACAGGAGGACTCGGCAATGTGGATCCATGTATACAAACCGGTCGAATGAAGGAGGAAAAATGTGGGGAAGCAGCAGGAAAAAGAAATATTAAAGAAAATAGATAGACTCAAACATATTATTGAAAAAGATCCGGTCTCCGGAAAAACAGCACGGATATTGGATCGTTTTCTGGACCTTGTTGTGAGGAGCAATGGAGAACTTAATGAAACATTTCTGGAATATATTGATTCCGCGATGAGTGCATTCGGCGGTAGAAGCCGTTCAAATTCTTCGAATGATGGAGATGGGGTCAGGCAAAAAAAGCCATTGTTAAAGATATTGTCAGGAAAATCCAAGGACACTTTAGGCGAAACAGTAAAAACAGTAGCAGAAAAGATCTACGATCCTGCGAGAAGGACGAAGGATGCCGGTCAGGAGGAAGAAAAGGAGGATCTGTCCGAAAATCTGCCTGAACAGGAACTGGAGGATCATGCGTCTTCTTTCTCCTATCTGCTGGATCCGTCCTGGGAGATCTGCAGCGGGAAGGATGGCAGCGCAGAGATAATGTGGAAAAAATGGAGAGAAGCTCTCAGCGACTGTGACAGCCATTCCCTTCTCAGCGTAATGAATTCTATAGAGAAAGGGGAAGAGAATGCTGACCACAGGCTGGCGGAATGGATGAAGTTTCTGGAAAAGAGTGATGTCAGGATATATGAACAAGGAGAGCTTATCGAAGTAAGTGTCGCGAACAGAGCATATTATATCAACGGAGCGGCATTTCCCGACGGAACAGAGTGCAGGGTGAGAAGACATGCCTGGACCTTGAAAGGAAACAGGATCCAGCAGGGGCTTCTCGAAACTGCAGAATTCAGAAAAGAAGAATCTGCAGAATTCAGAGAAAAAGAGCGGAATGGAGAATTATGAACGATCAGGTATGCAGCAGACTGCCGGGGACACAGGGGTGTACACTGGGATTAAAAGGAGTTGGAAAGAACAGTCTGGTAAGAGAGATCATCTATACTTACGCATGCAAAGGCAGCAGGGCCTGCCGGGAAAGCTGCCCAATGCCTTTCCATAACAGACGGACCATGAAAAATGAAACCGCAGGCAGGCTGATCCGTGAAATCTGTGGCAGGGCAGCGGAAGAAGGTTATGAAAAAGTACATATCGAACTAACGGGAGGAGATATACTTGCTGTCCGGGACAGGGCAGAAGGGTTAGTGGAAGAATTGAAGAATATCAGAAGCGATATCCCTGTCACATATGGCCTGACTGTATGTGGAAGAGAATTCACAACGGACGAGAAGAAATGGATCGCTGAAAACAGAAGTTACTTTTCTATCCGATACCGATGGAACGGAAGAACAGGGGCGAAGGCGTGGGATAAGGATAAAATATTCTGGAATGAGACGGCAGATACTGTTCTGTGGAGCGTTACCAGGGATTCTCTTCCTGATCTGAAAGAAGAAATCGAGTTCCTTGTGGGAACGGGAAAGGAAATCCGCTTTGAATTCGCAGGAATAGATAAGTGGACGGAGACAGACTGTCTTTATTATGCTGAGGCGATCGGCGGCCTTGAAAAGCATGCGGTCGGGACTGTCCTGGGAGGCGATGCGGCAGAGGAATACGGATACACGGGACAAAACAGCTGTGGACGGATTGATATCACAGATACAGACGGGACTGTCTTTGGGTGCCAGTATCTGTCTCCAATGCGGATGAGCTATTCGGAACGGCAGAGGGCGGGAGAAAATGCGCGGAGAAAGAATTGTGAAAATTGTCCCGCAGGTATAGAGGAACCGTGCATACTATGTGCCGCAGAGAAAATGATGGTTTCGAAAACACCGGTTTCGGTACAATGCCTGCTCCACAGAGTCCACAAGGAAAAACTGAGGCAGACGGAGGAAATCAGGAGATGAAAACAGTTTACGACATCCACATGCATCTGATCCCGGAGGTGGACGACGGTGCCTGGAACCTCGACATGGCTTTGACTATGGTGCAGATGGCATACTGTCAGGGAGTGAGAAAGATCTTCGCCACGCCCCACAGCTCTGCATTCAGAGAAGGTACCAAGAGGGTGGAGGAGCAGTACAGACGGCTCGTGGAACATGCAGGCGGACTTTATCCTGATCTGGAGATCCTCATGGGCTGCGAAGTGCTCTTGACGGAATTCAGTCTGGAGCAGATAATAAAAGAGCTGGAGGAAGGACGCATCCCTTCCATGAACGGAACCGACTGGGTACTGGCAGAATTCCGGCAGGACGCGGATGCGCAGGAGGCTGAGAAATGCATCGACAGACTGAAAAAACGGGGATGGAATCCCATCCTTGCCCACGCGGAGAGATACCGCTTCGTATCCGGCGATCACGCGGTGCTGAGACGTATGGCAGAGAAAGGATGCCGGGTCCAGGTGAATGCCTACAGCCTGGACAGAGAAGAGTGCGGATGGATCCGGGAGAACGCTCGGTGGATGCTTGAGGAGAGGCTGATCAGCTTTCTTGGTTCGGACGCTCACCGGACGTTTCACAGACCGCCAGAAGTGGAGGGCGGGACAGAGTACCTCTACGGACACGCAGAACGGGAATATGCGGATGCGGTGGCCTTCGGCAATGCGCGGACGCTTCTGTGCGGAAACGGAAGTGAAGACGGAACAGACGGGAACTGAAGAATGCGGTTTTCTGCCGGTAAAAGGGAACAGGGTATAAAAAGAGGTGTAAGAAGAGTGGCAGATTTAAAACGATTTCATGAAGCACAGAACTATGACTACAGGACGGCACTTGCCGAGATACAAAGAGGGAGAAAGGAGAGTCACTGGATGTGGTATATCTTCCCTCAGATCGCAGGGCTGGGGAAAAGCAGTACGGCACAGTACTATGCGATCCATGATCTTAAGGAAGCCAGAGATTACCTGAATGATGAGGTCCTCGGCAGCAGGCTGGAAGAAATATCGGAAGCGCTGCTCCGCCTGGAGACGGATGACGCACTGCAGGTGATGGGATGGCCGGATGATCTGAAACTGCGGTCGTCAATGACGCTTTTTGCCGAGGCGGATCCCCGCCGTCAGGTCTTCGGGAAGGTGCTGGAGAAATACTTTCGGGGAGAGAAAGATCCCGCCACATTGAAGATCCTGGAAGGGCAGGGAGGGGAGGAAACAGATGGATAACGGAGGAGCAGCGGTGGAAAACCTTTTACAGTTTCGTACGAGGACACAGGGATTTTCCAGGGACAGTCTTCCAGTCGATGGGAAGTTTGTCACCAGCGAAGGGCTCAGAGATAAGGTGGACGAACAGGGAGAGATGCTCCCTTTTGAAGGAAATACAACGGTCTTTCTCCTGGACTCAGACGCGGGGGACAGAATCAGGCATATTCAGAAACGTCTGTATGAAGAGTGCGGTGATATGCTGGCTGTTCCGCTCATTCCGGAGTCCTTCCACATGACGCTGCATGATCTGAAAAGTGGGAGAGCGGGGACCGTTCCCCGTGATGAGATACAAAAATGTGGGAAAGAAGCGCTGGAAATCCTCCGGGAGATACGAAGTAAGGAGCGGGAGCCGATCGCGATGCGCATGACATGGGTATTCAATATGGTGAATACCAGCATTGTGACCGGATTCGAACCGGCAGGCGAGAAGGAGTGCCGGAGGCTTATGGAAATGTACGAAGAACTGCAGAAAGCAGTGCGTCTTCCCTATCCGCTCACTCCACATGTGACAGCTGCGTACTATAAACCGGGACGCTATGACCCAAAAACAGTGGAAAAACTGGCAAAAGTATTCCGGTCGCTGAGCGCGGAGCGTTTTACGCTCGATCTTCGCATGGAAGACCTTGTATACCAGGAATTTTTTGACATGAACCACTATAAGACAATTCTTGGTTAAAGAAAAAAGGACGCTTCCCATGAAGGATCATGTTCCTTCATGGAAAGCGCCTTTTCAATGGGAAAACCTGACCGGTTATCCGATGCTTTGATAAAAGAAACGCTATCTTCTCCTGCGGTATTTCTCTTCGCAGTATTTGCATCTGTAGATCTGATTTTCTTCGTCAGTGAGAACAAAGACATGATCCAATTCCTGCTCGATGGATGTGATACATCTCGGATTCTTGCAGCGGATCACATTCCTGATCTCTTTTGGGAGTTTCAGCTCTTTCTTTTCAACGATCTGTTCATTCTCAATGATATTTACCGTGATATTGTGATCGATAAATCCAAGGATGTCCAGATCCATAAAGTCGATAGGACACTCGATCTTGATGATGTCTTTCCTGCCCATCTTGCTGCTCTTTGCGTTCTTTATGATAGCAACACAGCAGTCAAGCTTGTCCAGGTGGAGATATTTGTAAATATCCATGCTCTTTCCTGCCTCGATGTGGTCCAGGACAAAGCCTTCCGATATACTTCCTACATTCAGTGTACTTTTTACCATTTATCTGTTCCTCTCTTTTTGAAAATCCATTTTACAGCTTCCAGTGTCTGATCAGTCAACATGAATATCCAGCAGTGTCAGGATCAGAGCCATTCTCACATAGACTCCGTACTGTACCTGGCGGAAATATGCTGCGCGGGGATCATCGTCCACCTCGACGGAGATCTCGTTGACCCTCGGGAGCGGATGAAGGACGTACATGTCTTCCGGAGCGAGTTTCATCTTTGCTTTGTCCAGGATGTAGAAATCTTTCATGCGGACATAGTCTTCCTCGTTGAAGAAACGCTCTTTCTGGACACGTGTCATGTACAGGATGTCAAGCTGGGGCATCGCATCCTCAAGACGGACAACTTCCTCATACGGGATATTGTTACGGTCCAGTACATCGTGACGGATGTATTCGGGAAGCCGCAGTTCTTCCGGAGAGATCAGGATAAAGCGGATCCCTTCGTATCTGACCAGAGCATTGATCAGAGAGTGAACGGTACGTCCGAATTTCAGGTCGCCGCACAGACCGATGGTCAGGTTGTTCAGACGCCCTTTCAGGCTGCGGATCGTGAGCAGGTCGGTCAGCGTCTGAGTGGGGTGCTGATGTCCGCCGTCACCTGCGTTGATCACCGGGATCTTTGAGTGCTGGCATGCCACCATCGGGGCACCTTCCTTCGGGTGTCTCATGGCACAGATATCAGCATAGCAGGATACTGTGCGGATCGTGTCGGACACACTCTCCCCTTTGGAAGCAGAACTGGAGTCTGCGGAGGAAAATCCGAGTACGCTCCCTCCAAGGTTCAGCATTGCTGCCTCGTGGCTTAAACGGGTGCGGGTGCTGGGCTCGTAGAAAAGCGTTGCCAGCTTCTTGCCCTCACATGCGTGCGCATATTTGTCCGGATGCGCCTCGATGTCCTGCGCCAGGTCCAGCAATGTGTCAAGTTCTTCCACTGAAAGATCCAGCGGACTCATCAAATGTCTCATAAATAACCTCCTCCGCGGCAGAGATCTGCCGCTTAATCTTATCTGTATTGAAGCAGTTCCCCGACAGTCTTTCTTTTTGGGGTATCGGGATCGATATCCGGCCACCCTGCAGCGATCAGGGCAGCGAGCTCCTGATCTTCCGGAATATGTAACAGTTCTGCGATCCCATCCTCGTCAAAGATCCCCATAATGACCGTACCGAGGCCTTTATCCCTGGCCGCGAGACAGAAAGTCTGGCATGCCGCCCCTACATCAAACATCTGCCAGCGGTCGCCTTTCTTCGTGGAGAAAGAACCGTCGCGCTCGAAACCGCTGCGGCCCTTTTTCAGGGTGACGGCGATCAGCATCGGCGCCTGGCTTATGATCTTTGAATTGTAATCCGGGGTAAATTTTTCTGCGATCTCTCTGAGAAGAGAAGAATCTTCGATCGCGATATAACGGGTGATCTGAGTATTTTTCCAGGAAGGGGAATAAGAAGCCAGTGAAACGATCGACTCGATAAGAGAATGATCGATCAGATCCGGCTTATACCTGCGGATGCTTCTTCGGGTTGTGATACATTCTGAAGTATTCATCTGTGTTCCTCCCTACTTTTTATAAGCAGACCTGTAGAACAGACCTGCCTGACTCCATCTAATCATATACTAAAACATATTTTTTTTCAACTGCTCCCGGATGATTTTTTCATCCGTTCGGACGACAGATCAGAAATATGCGGATTTATGCTGGTATGGACACCAGTCTATTCCTGGCCGGATATGATTTTTTCAAAGAGCAGTCCGGCTCCGAACCAGAGCGGCGCGTAGTCCAGGCGGATCACTCCCCTGACGTTATATCTGGCATGGCTGTAATCCCAGGGACAGGCGTCGTGCCGTTTCAGCAGGAGCCCAGAGAAAAACTCTCCTGTAAAAATACAGCAAGTATATACCAGCCCCCGGATCAGAAAATTCTGTTTTCGGAGAATACGGCACAGAGGAGTGAGAAAACAGGCCATCCCATAGATCGGGAACATCCAGATCGAAGTGCGCGCCGTCAGACTGTGTTCACTTTTCCGCAGGGAACCAAGCCCCGTAAATACGATCTCCATGCACCATCCCAGGACGCCGCATGCAACAAATTTCTTCCTCATCATAAAAGAAAGTATGCATAACAGGAGTAGATTTTATACAGAAAATATATTATACTGTGACATAGCGACGAGCGCAGAGGTGTCAGAAAGACCGATGACTGCTCGCAGTCAGTCGGGCTTGCTGGCATCTCTATGTGAGTGCAACAACAGCGAGATGAAGCGGAGCGAAATCGAGCTGTTGGCGCGAGGAGCGGACGAGGGAGAAATCCAAAGACGAGCGCAGAGGTGTCAGAAAGACCGATGACTGCTTGCAGTCAGTCGGGCTTACTGGCATCTCTATGCGAGTGCAACAACAGCGAGATGAAGCGGAGCGAAATCGAACTGTTGGCGCGAGGAGCGGACGAAAGGAGAAAAACTAAAATGGCAACACTGGAGGAACTGAGAGCGCAGCTGGATCAGATCGATGACCAGATAACTGACCTGTACCAGAAGAGGATGGACGTCTGCGAGCAGGTTGGAGAATATAAAGTAAAAGCGGGACGAAAAGTCTATGACAGCCAGAGAGAAAAGGCAAAACTGGCGGACGTAGCGTCAAAAGTCACAGGAGAATTTAATAAGAAAGGAATACAGCAGCTATACGAACAGCTCATGTCTATGAGCAGGAAACTGCAGTACAGGCAGCTTGTCGAGGCGGGCGCACTGGGAAGACTCCCCTTCATTCAGGTGGATTCTCTGGATGCGGAGAACGCGAGAGTCGTATTTCAGGGAACAGAAGGCGCCTACAGTCAGGCCGCGATGCAGCAGTATTTCGGGGAAAATGTAAACAGCTTCCATGTGAGGACATTCCGGGAGGCGATGGAGGCCATCGAGGAGGGCTCGGCGGATTACGCGGTCCTTCCCATCGAAAACTCTACCGCGGGACCGGTCAATGAGATGTATGATCTGCTGGATGAGTTCGAAAATTTCATTGTGGCGGAGACGATCCTTCCTATCGTCCACACCCTGGCAGGACTTCCGGGAGCGAAGCTTGAAGATATCAGGACAGTTTATTCCAAGACCGAGGCACTGATGCAGACAAGCAGGTTCCTGGACGACCATTCCAACTGGCAGAAGATCAGCGTGGTGAATACGGCGATCGCGGCGAAAAAAGTGCTGGAGGATCAGGAACTGACTCAGGCGGCAGTGTGCAGCGCCTATGCGGCGCAGGTACACGGGCTTTCCGTACTTGCAGACAAGATCAATGACGAGCCGGAGAACTTCACACGCTTTATCGTAGTCACGAACCAGAAGATCTTCCTGAAAAACGCTTCCAAGATCAGCATCCGCTTCGAGGTGCCTCACACAAGCGGTTCTCTGTACGGGATCCTGTCACATTTTATATACAATGACCTGAATATGACAAAGATCGAATCCCGCCCCGTGGAGGGAAAAAGCTGGGAATATTGTTTCTTCGTAGACTTTGAGGGAAATCTGGAGGATCCTGCGGTGAAAAATGCGATCCGCGGACTCCGAGAAGAAGCGAGAAATCTGAAGATCCTCGGAAATTATTGATCTGACAGGATGAAATGAAACGGAAAAGAGGAAGAGAAATGCGTACAAATGAACTGATGCTGTATAAAAATATGGAGTACGGGGAGATCCTCAAAGATATGACCTTCCTGATCGAAAATTCGGAGAGTGAATATTATAATAAAGAAGATCTCCGCGGACTGCTGTTTGAGTGTGTCAATTCGCTCCTGGAACTGTCAGTCAGCCACGGTTTTGAGGGGAACCTGTGGCACACCTATCTGACTTATCTTCTTGCCAGCGATGAGAACGCTTACAGCACCTCCTGTGAGATCGTGGGAGAGGTGGACGGGAGCATAAACCAGATCGCGCTCCATGATTTTGCGATCTTCAAGGAAATGTTTGACTATGATTTCTCAAGACTGGAAAAAGATCTGGATGCAGAGTGCTTCCATATCCTGCTGGACTATAAAAATGTGACCGGAGGCGGCAAAGTCTTTAACCGGAGGATCCGGGACCGTATCTGCGACTTGAGTAAAAGCCTGGGACAGGCAGAGGATGTGGATGACTTCAAACAGAAGATCACCCAGTTTTACAAAGAATTCGGCGTGGGAAAGCTGGGGCTCCACAAGGCGTTCCGGGTGGAGCATCCGGAACACGGAGACGTGAAGATCGTGCCGATCACAAATATCGCCCATGTCCATCTGGATGACCTGGTGGGATATGAGATCGCGAAAAAGAAGCTGATCGATAACACGAAGGCTTTTGTAGAGGGGCGAAAGGCGAACAACTGCCTGCTGTACGGCGATGCGGGGACCGGAAAGTCTTCTTCTATCAAAGCGATCCTGAACCAGTACTACGACCAGGGACTGAGGATGATCGAAGTTTATAAGCATCAGTTCAAGGATCTGAATGACGTGATCGCACAGATCAAGAACAGGAACTACAAGTTTATCATCTACATGGATGACCTTTCGTTCGAAGAATTTGAGATTGAATATAAGTATCTGAAGGCGGTCATTGAAGGCGGGCTTGAGAAAAAACCAGAAAATGTCCTCATCTATGCCACCTCAAACAGGCGTCATCTGATCCGGGAAACGTTCAGAGATAAAGCAGACCGGGATGAAGAACTTCACACAAACGATACAGTCCAGGAAAAACTGTCCCTTGTGGCAAGGTTCGGCGTCACGATCTATTTCGGCTCTCCGGAGAAAAAAGAGTTCCAGCAGATCGTCCGCGTGCTCGCAGGGCGCAGCGGCATACAAATGCCGGAAGAACAGCTCCTTCTGGAAGCAAATAAGTGGGAACTTTCCCATGGAGGTCTCTCGGGCCGTACGGCACAGCAGTTTATCGATTATCTTGCAGGTCAGGAGTAAATATGCAGCATTTCAGAAAAAAATTGATCTATACAGTAATGATTCCGGCATCCCTGGCGGGTCTTCTGTCCGGGTGCAGCGGGCGGGTCACGCCCACAAGCCTTTTTCGTGAAGCGTCCGAGCGGATGCAGGAGGTGACTTCTTCCTCCAACCGTGTAGAACTCGACATCCAGCTTGAAGACGTGCTGGATCTCAGGGAAGTCAATATGGAAATGGAGATGGAGAATACGACAGAGCCGCCTGCAGGACATGCGAAAGGGACTGCCCAGGTCAATATCGTTGATGCCGAAGTCTCCGGAGAACTGGAGATCTACCAGGTTATGGAAGATGGAGAATACGTTACCTACAGCAGTCTTGATGGAGACTGGGAGAGAGAAGTCACAGAAGATGATTCCGAGAACCACATAGGAATGAACGGGGACATTTTCGCCCAAGAAGTGGAAGTCCTGGAAGAGTTCCACCTTGCAGAAGAACCGGTCACCGTAGAGGAGAAAGAATGCTATCAGATGTACGGAGACGTCAAGGGAGAAGATCTGATGGGACTGCTTGGAAAGGATATGATCAGCGCCTTTGGGCTTGTCGACCTGCCGAGCGAGGAGGCGATAAAAGAACTGGACGTCCCTGTCATCTTCGATATCTATAAAGAAGAACTGCTCCCCGCCAGGATCATCGTGGATATGAGCGGCGTGTTGAGCGACCTGTATGATTCCTACGGAGAGACGACGAAGGTGAATCTCTACTCCATTGAACTGGTCTTTACAGATTACGACCAGGTAGAGGAGATCACAGTGCCTCAGGAAGTGCGTGACGCATCCTCCTGATAACACGGATCGATCTCAAAGGAAAAAAATGCGGCGTATTAAAGTGTAAAATACGGCTGTCCTCTGGAAACATTGAAAACAAAAAAAGAGCATCTGAGAAAATGGCTGATCAGGCAGCCTGTTTTCTCAGATGCTCTTTCTTCTTATTATTCTTCTTCAAATCGATCCAACGCGAATTCCAGTGCAAGGTTCATCAGTTTATTAAAAGAAACACTTTTCTTCTGCGCGATCATAGAACCACGTTCTACGAGATCTTTGCGCAGTCTCAGGTTTTTCAGCACATATTCCTCGGGAGGTATTGTAAATGTGTCTTTGCTGCTCATAAAATCATCTCACTTTCTGTCTGTAATTTTAATATGAAAATTAAATGAAAGGCCTAATCCCCCAGCTATGTTGGGGAGAATGGAGTAAGCAGGAGCGTGTAAGATATTAATAAAAAGCCTCCTATGCTAAAATGAGAATGGTGTCGCAAGCCAAACTCAAAAATTAGTATAGGAGGCGGTCCCAAATGGACAATA
>DWXK01000059.1 GCA_019119205.1 Candidatus Mediterraneibacter intestinavium | reverse complement strand
CAAGAACGTGCAGCGTACTTCCAGGAAGAAACTTCCGTTTGGTATCGCACAGATCGGAAAATCCTTCCGTAACGAGATCACACCCGGAAACTTTACATTCCGTACAAGAGAGTTCGAGCAGATGGAACTGGAATTCTTCTGCAAGCCGGACACAGATCTTGAGTGGTTCGACTACTGGAAGAGTTTCTGCCTGAACTGGCTGTCTACGCTCGGATTGAAGGACGAGGAAGTGCGTTACCGTGACCATGAGAAAGAAGAACTTGCATTCTACAGCAAGGCGACTACAGATGTGGAGTTCCTCTTCCCGTTTGGATGGGGCGAGCTTTGGGGTATCGCGGACCGTACAGATTACGACCTGACCCAGCATCAGAATGTATCCGGACAGGATCTGACATACTTTGATGATGAGACAAAAGAGAAATACATTCCGTACGTGATCGAACCGTCGCTCGGAGCGGACCGTATGGTGCTCGCATTCCTCTGCAGCGCATACGATGAGGAAAACATCGGAACAGAGGAGAAGCCGGACATGAGAACTGTCCTTCACTTCCATCCGGCGCTGGCTCCGATAAAGGTCGGCGTGCTGCCGCTTTCCAAGAAACTGGCGGAAGGCGCGGAGAAGATCTACGCAGAACTCAGCAAATATTATAACTGTGAGTATGATGACCGCGGCAACATCGGAAAACGTTACCGCCGTCAGGATGAGATCGGAACACCGTTCTGCGTGACATACGATTTCGAGTCCGAGGAGGACGGCGCAGTGACCGTCCGTGACCGTGACACGATGGAGCAGGAGAGAGTTAAGATCGAAGATCTGAAAGCATACTTTGAGAAAAAGTTTGAGTGGTAAAGAGGTTACAGTTCACACCGTACTCAGGAACAGGAAAATACAGCGTCATGCCTGCATGTAAGAGGCATTTTTCCTGTTCCTGAGTGCGAGTGGAACTCGTAACCGCCGCCCCTGTAAGCAGTCTTAGCACGTAGTGCGGGACTGGAGCGCGCCAGCGCGACGAGTGCGCATGCGGGCGGCGGTTAGGTGTGAACAGCAGCGTAAAGAGACGAGGGAAGAGGGGGAATATTTCCATGAGAGATATTTCCCCTTTCGCTTATACTAGATATGATATAGAACATACTGCGATAAATACAGTCTGACAGCAATAAATAAAACAGAAAGGTGGAACTAAAATGGCAGGTAAAAATATCTGGACAACTTACAATGAATCCCAGCTCGCGGAACTGGATGAGATCAATGAGAGATACAAGAAGTGCCTTGATGCGGGAAAAACAGAGAGGGAATGTGTGGAACTGAGCATAAGTATGGCAAGAGAAGCAGGTTACCGCAATATTGAAGACATACTGGCAAAAAGAGAGAGGCTGAGAGCAGGCGACAAGGTCTACGCTGTGAACATGAACAAGATGCTGGCCCTCTTCCGCATTGGCGAAAAGCCGATCTCGGAGGGGATGAACATCCTCGGGGCACATATCGACTCCCCGCGTATCGATGTAAAGCAGAATCCGCTTTATGAAAATGAAGGGCTTGCATATCTCGATACGCACTACTACGGCGGGATCAAGAAATACCAGTGGGTGGCCCAGCCGCTGGCGCTCCATGGCGTAGTCGTGAAAAAGGACGGCACAACGGAAAAAGTGACGATCGGGGAAGAAGAGAACGATCCGGTCTTTGTGATCACGGATCTGCTCGTCCACCTGGCACAGGAACAGATGGAGAAGAAGGCGTCCAAGGTGATCGAAGGTGAGAAGCTGGACCTTCTGATCGGGAACTGTCCTGTAGATGAAGTGCTGGAAGGCAGCGGGAAAAAAGAACAGAAAGAGGCTGTCAAGGCAAATGTACTCCGGCTTCTGAAAGAAAAATACGATATGGATGAAGCGGATTTTACATCTGCAGAACTGGAGATCGTCCCGGCAGGAAAAGCAAGGGACTGCGGACTGGACCGGAGCATGATCCTTTCCTACGGGCAGGACGACAGAGTGTGCGCGTTCACGTCTCTGTTCGCCATGCTGGATGTGAAAACAGCCGAAAGGACCGGATGCTGCCTCCTCGTGGACAAGGAGGAGATCGGAAGCGTAGGAGCAACGGGAATGCATTCCCGGTTTTTTGAAAACACAGTGGCGGAGCTGATCGCCCTGACGGAGGGGGAATCAGAACTGAAAGTACGCCGTGCGCTCGCTGGCTCGAGAATGCTCTCTTCTGACGTCAGCGCTGCGTATGACCCGATGTACGCTGAGGCGTTTGAGAAGAGGAGTTCTGCATTTTTCGCAAGCGGGCTGACTTTTAACAAATTTACGGGGAGCCGGGGCAAATCCGGATCGAATGATGCCAATGCAGAATATATCGCAGCGCTCAGAAACGCAATGGACAAGGATGATGTGGCGTACCAGTTTGCGGAACTTGGACGTGTGGACCTTGGCGGCGGCGGGACCATCGCGTACATCATGGCAAACTACGGGATGGAAGTGATCGACAGCGGCGTGGCTGTTCTGAACATGCATGCGCCGTACGAGGTATCGAGCAAGGCAGATGTGTATGAGGCGGTAAAAGGATACCGCACATTCCTGAGAATGTAGCAGAAGCGTTCATTGAGAGCTGGCCGGAAGTGGTCAGGAGATCATCTCCCGGCAAAGGCTTAAAAATCTTAACAGAACGGGATGGTCATCGTCGTACCGGTAATACACTCCGAAAGACAGGTGAGGCAGGTCTGTGACCGGGATATAGCACAGACCCGGTTCCCTTGCGGAAAGAATATCAGGGTAGAGGGTATAGCCGATCCGGGCTTTTACCAGGGTGAAGGCGCCCTCCATAGTATCAGTAAAGTAGCGCTGTTCCGGGGAGAGTTTTGCCAGGATGCTGTTCTGGATAGTGAAGATCGTGTCGGCAGTCTGGCGGGGAGAACAGACGATGATATTTCCTGACAGCTGTTTTCTGGTGAGCGAGTCATAGGCCGCCAGAGGATGGTCCGGGGAGCAGACGCAGGCAACAGGGGCAGAACAGAGTTCTCTGAAGTAGAGGGAGGACTTGTTCTGCCTTTCTTTTATGCCAAAAGCGACATGAGTCTGTTTGTTTTCTACCTGTCCCAGAAGAGAGGGGAAAGGAATCTGGCGGATGGAGGGGCGAAGATGAGGAAATTCAGCGACCAGCTGTTCCAATATCTGTGGAAGAAGGTTCATCTCCATATGATTATGGCATCCAATGTCAAACGGGATCAGATGCTCCCGCCGTCCCAGCCTTTCTTTTGCAGACAGAGCGGTCTTTAGGATGAGCTGCGCGTCTGCAAGGAACAGGCGCCCCTCCTCTGTGAGAGATACATTCCAGCTGTACAGTGTTCATGATAAGAAGTCCTCCGATAGATATGTCATTCAGACCAGTGGTCGTAGTTTACATAATGATGGATCACCTTCCTCGCCCTGCGGTACTGATCCAGTGTCATGCTGATCTTTCCGTGGGTCAGGAAGATGAGACCGTCTTCTTTCAGCTTTTTTACCGTGCGGTTGATCGTCTTTACAGTGATGCCGCACTCTTCATAGAGTGCCTGCCGTGTCTTGGGCAGGACGATCACTTTTTTCTCCTCGATCTTCATCGCGGCGGCAGCCTTCAGTATATGATCGAGAAGGATGAAATGGGGAGGATAGAAAAGCCGAGCGCCCCGGTTGTATGAAGAACGATAGAGTTTGTAGGCGACCTTGTGTGCGACCAGCCGCAGAAAGTGTATGTCCTGAGCGATCCAGTCCTCAAAATCTTTCCGGGAGAAAAATACCACGGTTGTCTCGGTGAGCGTCTCGATGGTCACCGAGGTCTTTTCCATTCCTGCGAGGATCGTGACCTCCCCCACAAAGTCGATCGGTTCGTTCTTTTCGATCATATAAATGTTCCCGTTCTGAAATTCGTTGATGACACGGTGCTCACCCTTGGCTATCAGACCGAAAGAGTTGAGCGAGTAATCCTTCTGATGGATGATCGTTCCCGGCGGATACACCCGGATGGTGTAGCGCTGCCACAGTTCCTCCGGCATGTATCTGATATATTCTTCCAGTTCCGGGACGTCCCGGATCAGTTCTTCCAGTGTCATAAAAATCCCCCTTCATCATAGTCTGTCAGATCTTTCCATTTATTATATCTGTAAAAAAACAGGAAAAAAAGACCCATTTGTCCTTTTTTGTCGAAATGCTGTCCGCTAAAATACTCATGCGGCGGACAAAGCAAAGCCATAAGACGCAGAAGTGCTGCGCAATAAGATGCTCTGTCCGCAGAAAATATGGCAACAGAAAAAGAAAAGAGAATGAGGAGGAAGTGAAATGGACAAATTTGTCTATCCATCGCTGAAAGAAAGGCTGAAGGCAGAGTATAAGATCTACCTGATCGCCTTCGTATTTATTCTGATCGCAGACTCGATCGGCCAGATCCAGATCCCGCTGGGGCCGGGACAATTTATACTGTTCCCGATCTTCTACGCGCTGATCATGGGAGTTCTGTCAGGTCCCCAGGTGACAAAGATCATGAAGTCAAAACAGGTCAAGGCGGCCTCGAAACTGGTCGTGGTGGCGATCTGTCCCTTTATTGCAAAACTGGGCATCAATGCGGGCGCCAGCCTGGAGACAGTGGTCTCCGCCGGTCCGGCTCTTCTTCTGCAGGAATTTGGAAACCTGGGGACCATCCTTCTGGCAATGCCGCTGGCGGTCCTGCTTGGGATGAAGAGGGAGGCGATAGGAGCCACCCATTCTATCAACAGAGAGTCAAACCTGGCACTGATCACGGATGTCTACGGCCCGGATTCGCCGGAGGCAAGAGGAAGTCTTTCTATCTATGTGGTAGGCGGTATGATCGGTACGATATATTTCGGGTTCATGGTATCTGTGATCGCTATACTTGGCATTTTCCATCCCTATGCGCTGGGAATGGCCTCCGGCGTGGGAGCGGGCATCCTGATGGCCAGCGCTGTGGCGTCCCTCACGGAGATCTATCCTGCCATGGCGGATCAGATCTCGGCTCTGGCAAGCGCCAGCGAGACGATATCGGGCATTGACGGGATCTACATGGCACTGTTCATCGGGCTTCCGCTCTGCAACTGGCTGTATAAAGTGCTGGAGCCCAGGATCGGAAGGTTTGGAGAGAAGAGAAAACAGAAAAAACTGGAGGAGAAATGATGAGATATATAGAATGGCTTGTTTTGTTCGTGATATCGGGACTGGGGATCGCGCTGGCGAATTTTGTCGGATTTGACGTGGGCTTCATGGAATCCCTTCCGGGGATCCTCGTCCTTCTTGCCATCGCCGCTGCAGGAGTGGCGGTCAGCAAAGTGATCCCGCTGAAACTCCCCGTGGTGGCTTATGTCTCCATCATCGGACTTCTGGCGGCCTGCCCGATATCACCATGCAGAGATTTTGTTATCGACGCGGCGGCAAAGATCAACTTCACTGCGCCGCTGACAATGGTAGGAGCCTATGCAGGAATCTCCATCAGTGATCAGATCAAATCCTTTTTAAAACAGGGCTGGAAGATGATCCTGGTCGGCATCTTTGTGATGACAGGGACGTTTATAGGGTCTGCTGCCATCGCCCATATCGTCATGACATTGACGGGAACGATCTGATGCCGGTACTTGTTTTCAGGTAAAAAGATGACTTGTGCCGGTGATGACAGAAATGGAGGAAAATATATGTGTGATCTGATCATTACGGACGCTGCAGTGCTCTTCCCGGACGGGATCGTGCGCAGCAGTCAGACGATTGAGATAAATAAAGGAAAGATATGCAGTGTCAGACCGTGTCGGGAGACAGACCTGGAGACAGCTGCGAAAGAGCGGATCACGGGAACCGGGAAACTGGTCATGCCGGGACTTGCGGACTGCCACATGCATACCGGGCAGCAGCTTTTGAAAGGAAAAGTGCTGGATGCGTTCCCCATGATCTGGACCAGGATCATGCTGCCTTTCGAGAGCGCGCTCACGGAAGAAAAGATGGAACTGAGCGCATCCCTTGCCGCGCTGGAGATGATCAAGTCCGGGACGACGGCCTTTGTGGATGCGGGAAGTTATCATATGGAGGCGGCGGCAGAGGTGTATGTCCAGTCCGGGCTGAGAGGACTCATTTCCGCATCGACCATGGATGAGAAGGGGCTTCCGGACTCCATCGCGCACGACGCAGAGGAAGCGGTGGCGCAGACGGACCGCCTGTACGACGGGTATAACGGAAAAGGGAACCTGAAAGTGGCATACTCTCTCCGTTCCCTGATCTCCTGTTCGGATGAACTGAACCTGAAAGCGGCAAAGCGGGCAAAAGAACGGGGGGCAAAACTGCAGGCGCATATGAACGAGTATGCAGGGGAAGTCAATTATTTCCTGACAAATAAAAAGGTCCGTCCCTTTGAATATCTGGATTCCATGGGGATCCTGGATGAAGATTTCATCGCAGCCCACTGTATCCTTCTGTCGGAACGGGAGAAAGATATCCTTGCAGAACGGGGCGTGAAAGTGTGCCACTGCCCGTTCAGCAACTGTGGGAAAGGGGCGCCTGATACCCCTGCTCTCCGGGAAAAAGGGATCTGTGTCGGTCTGGGGACGGACGGAGCGGCCCACGGAGGATTGAGCCTGTGGAATGAGATGAAGATATTCCGGTCGGTCATGAACGTGGAATATGGCAGCAGGCTGAACGAACCTGCGGTCATGCCGGCAAAATATATCCTGAAAATGGCGACGGAGAATGGATACCGCCTTATGGGAGAGGATGGGGGAAGGATCGAGACAGGAAAGCAGGCGGACCTCATCACCATAAATATGATGCAGCCCCATCTGTATCCCACCGGGAATCCGGTCAATACCCTGCTTGAGTGTGTGACGGCAGGAGATGTGTGTGACAGCATCGTAAACGGAAAAGTGCTGATGAAGGACAGGCGTGTCCTGACGCTTGATGAAGAAAAGATCCTAGCAAGAGCGGCAGAGTACAGGGAGATGGAAGCTGCAGAGACCGCCGGCAGGATAGAGGCGGAAGAAAGAGAGGCGGCGTCATGAGCATCGCACTGATCCTTCTGCTGAACCTGGCGGTGGGCGTATGTATCGGGCTGACCGGCATCGCGGGATTTCTCCTTCCCATGTTTTACACCGGGTTTCTGGGGATGCCGGCGGCGGAAGCGCTGGCGCTGAGCTTTTCAGCATTCCTGATCTCGGGGATACTGGGCTCGGTCACATATTATAAAGAGGGAAATCTGGAGATCCGTCCCGCTGTGGTCCTGTCGGCGGGAAGCCTTCTGGGCGCTCTGGCCGGCGTGAGGGTGAACCTGCTGATCCCGGAGGATGTGATGCAGATCATCCTCTATGTGGTGGTACTGGTCTCCGGGATCTCCATTCTGCTGAGGAGCGGCGGAAAAGAGGAAAAGCAGGGGGATCCGGCAGCCCTGTCACGGGGCAGGCTGGTCTTCTATTTTCTGCTTGGGATCGTGACAGGGGCAGTATGCGCGGCTTCCGGCGCCGGGGGACCGGTCCTGGTGATGCCGCTGCTCACCCTGCTCGGTTTTCCTGCCCATACGGCAGTGGGGATATCTCTGTTTGATTCTATCTTTATCGCCCTGCCGGCAGCGGCAGGGTATCTGTGGCACGGGGCAGGGGAGCAGGAAATGTTCCTTCTGCTCATCCCGGTGCTCATTGCCCACGGGATCGGAGTTGCGGTGGGGAGTAAAAACGCAAAAAAGATCGACCAGACAGCCCTTAAGCGGATCGTGGCTGTGGGCTCCATCGCGATCGCCCTGGTCAAGCTTCTGGGGTGACAGTTTTGCAGCAGGTATTGAGGGCAGGAGGAGCAAGGAAATTTATTTCGGGTCTGGAAAAGTGATGTGTCGCAGATACACAAAAAATCAGTGTAAAGATTGTATATAATTACAGACAAAACGCTTGACGCATGCCCGGGAAACCATTAAAATATTATATGCGAAATATTGCGGAAATATTAGCAAATTTTTTGAGGAGGTCATTGGAACATGGCAACAAAATGGGTTTATATGTTCACAGAAGGTAATGCAACAATGAGAAAC
>DWXK01000058.1 GCA_019119205.1 Candidatus Mediterraneibacter intestinavium | reverse complement strand
CGGTAAGGTAAGCGGATTTCTGCACATCCGTCGCCTTTCCTTCCATGATCTCATCCATAACCTGTTCCGCCTCTTCGTATGTCAGGTCCTGTTTCTGTGAAAGTTTGATAATTGCCTCTTTAATCATATCTGTAATCCTCCTATCGCTGTTTGATTTTCGTTATTTTTACCTTATACCGCCGCCAGAAAGTTCCGTATCATCGCATGGCCGTCCGGCGTCATCACCGACTCGGGATGAAACTGCAGTCCATATATGGGATATTCTCTATGCCGCATCGCCATGATCTCTCCATCCTCACTTCGCGCCGTCACTTCCAGCTCTTCCGGAAGCGTGTTCTCCTGCACTGACAGGGAATGGTATCTGGCCACCTGTATCGGCTTCTTTATCCCTTTAAAAATGACGTCGTCCGCCACATCTGTCAGCGGGGAAGTCTTGCCATGCATCAGTTGCGATGCATGCGTAACTGTTGCTCCGAATGCCTCTCCGATCGCCTGATGTCCGAGACACACGCCCAGGATCGGTATCCTGCCCTTCAGTTGACGGATCAATTCGATACAGACGCCTGCATCTGAAGGTTTTCCCGGGCCGGGGGAAATGACGATGGCATCCGGCTTCAAAGCGAGCGCCTCCTCCGGTGTGATCCTGTCATTTCTCACCAGCCTTACATCCGGATCTTCCACTGCGAGGAACTGATACAGGTTATAAACAAAGCTGTCGTAATTATCAATCAAAAGTATCATGCCAGTCCTCCTTTCGCCATATGCAGCGCCTTGATCACTGCGCCGGCCTTATTCCTGCACTCCATAAATTCATTTTCCGGGACGCTGTCCGCCACGATCCCGGCTCCGGACTGTACACAGATACGTCCGTTTTTCTTATAGGCCAGCCTGATTGAAATGCAGGTGTCTATATTTCCCGTAAAGTCCAGATATCCGACCGCTCCGCCGTAGATTCCCCTCTTGCTGTGCTCCAGCTCTGCGATGATCTCGCAGGCCCGGATCTTCGGTGCCCCGGAAAGTGTGCCTGCCGGCAGGATCGCGTCGATGACGTCCACACCGTCCTTCTCCGGCCTGATCTCTCCCGAGACAGTGGAACCGATGTGCATCACATGGGAAAATCTCTGGATCTCCATATATTTTTCTACGTGTACGGTTCCCGGTTTACTGATCTTCCCGATATCATTTCTTCCAAGGTCTACCAGCATATTGTGTTCTGCCAGCTCTTTCTCGTCGCTTAGGAGCTCCCTTTCCAGCTGCCGGTCTTCCTCTTCCGTCTTTCCCCTCGGTCTTGTCCCCGCAAGGGGAAATGTATACAGGCGTCCGTTCTCCAGTCTTGCCAGCGTCTCGGGAGACGCCCCGGCCACCTCGATGTCGTCACTGGAGAAGTAGAACATATAGGGCGACGGATTCGTTGTCCTTAAGACCCGGTACGTATCAAACAGACTGCCCTTCGCCTTTGCCGTCATGGGATTGGAAAGTACCACCTGAAATATATCTCCGTCTCTGATATATTCTTTCGCTTTCCCCACCATTTTGCAGTATGTCTCCTGATCAGCCTCCGGCTTTGGCTCTTCCAGTTCCAGAGGCCGGAAATCCGCTTTTGCTCCGCTCTTTATAAGCCGCTCCATATCGTCCAGTTCTTCTAACGCTTTTCCGCAGTTCTTCTCCAGATCACCTGTAAGGCTGACGCCGGTTATAAGGAGCAGCTTCTGTCTGTAATTGTCAAACACAATCACTTTGTCAAAAAGCATCAGGTCCATATCCCGGAATTCCTGCCCGTTTTCCCCGTCCTGTTTCCGGTTTAATACACTTTTCAGTGACGGTTCCGCATACTTCATGTAATCGTAGGAAAAGTATCCCACAAGACCTCCGGTAAAAGGCGGCATCTCCTCCATCACCGGGCTTCTGTAATCTTCCAGTATCTTCCGGAGCACCTCGCCTGGATGATCCGTATCAAACTCCCGTCGGACTTTCTCTTCCTCCTCACCGCCCTCTGTAATAATCACATGACCGTCCGTACACGTGATCTCCATCGTAGGGGCGTATCCGAGAAAAGAATATCTTCCCCAGCGCTGTTTGTCCTCCGCGCTTTCCAGCAGATAACAATGCCGGCTCGCCGCACGGAGCGTACGCATGACTTCCACAGGGGTAAATGCATCCGCATACAGTTCTCTGCTCACGGGAACTCTTTTATACTTCCCGGCATCTGCATAGGATTGCAATGTTTCAAGCATATTTTTCATCTGGTCTCCTCCTTTTGATTGTGATGCTGTTCATTCTGCCGGAGATAAAGCAATTGTTCAGCCCGCGCCATTCGCTGTCCGTCGCCCTGCAAATGTCCGTTCAGCACGCGCCATTCGCAAAACCGCACTGACGTGCTTACTGCGGCTGCGCCGCTGTTTTGCTCATTGACAGGCGCTCTGCTCATCTGACTGACAGTCGCCATCAGATGGCTGAACTATCTCAATCGGATAGGGAAGTTCCTTCCCCTATCCGATCTGCGCGATACCACGGTCAGCTCACGGCAATGCCGTTCGCTGTCCGTCGCCCGTCAAATGACTGCTCGTGCAAGCACGGCAGTCGCTTGCCGGGCTTATCGCACAAAAAAAGTCCCTGACAGAATATAATTATTCTGTCAAGGACGGTAAATTCATCAAATATAATTTCCGCGGTGCCACCTTGATTCACGGTTTCCCCGTGCGCTCTGCGAGATACCAGCATATCCCCGGCAACTGACGTATGCCCACACGTCGCAGAATACTCAGGATCATCTCCCTTTGACTGCGCCCTCCGCGGTCCATTTGGTAAACTGCATCTCGGCCCGGCTCTCACCC
>DWXK01000057.1 GCA_019119205.1 Candidatus Mediterraneibacter intestinavium | reverse complement strand
CAGAAACAAGAGACAGTATTATTGTGTCATGGAGATATAGTACAGCTGCTTTTGGTGACGGACGCTATGTGATCCAGGTGAAAAGACCGGGAAGTACGGTTTGGGAGGATTTGGCTGAAACGACAGAGAATTCATATATATGCCCTGCCACAGAAGAAGGAACCTATGAATTCCGTGTAGGAGGCAAACTCGGAAATGATGATACAGTAGACTGGACAAATGCGCATACAGCAACTGTAAAAGATTTTCTACCTGCACTTGAAAATATTGTATTGACTGCAGAAGCCAGCGCAAATTCCATAGATCTTTCATGGACGGTTGTAGATGAAGCGACATATTACGAAATATACAGATATTCCTCTGACGAAGGAGCAGAAAATGCAAAACTGCTTTACACAGAAAACTCAGGGAAATTAAGCTATGTGGATTCAGAAGTTACGGCTGAAGTACCTTACTACTATTATATTATTGCAAAATCAGCAGTTAACTCCAGCAACCCATCAGCCACAGTCTGGGCACTGCCCACCGCAGGGCATACAGGAGACTACGTATACGAAGACGAAGCGGCTGTGATCACGATTGATTACAAGTCACCGGATACGGTATACGCAGAAAAAGTTTTCATCAACGGAACCATTGACCGGGCAGGAGCCCTCAGGAC
This sequence comes from Candidatus Mediterraneibacter intestinavium, assembly GCA_019119205.1. Taxonomy (GTDB): domain Bacteria; phylum Bacillota; class Clostridia; order Lachnospirales; family Lachnospiraceae; genus Mediterraneibacter; species Mediterraneibacter intestinavium. The sequence goes on along the minus strand of DWXK01000057.1, from coordinate 24,138 downwards.
TTATGTCAATGATGAGATGGTTTCCGAGCAGAATATCGCTGCTGACGGAGCTTTCGACCTCAATCTGACTGTCGCATCAGGAAGAAATAATGTGGAGCTTGTCTTTACAGATGCGAAAGGAAAAGAGACTCGGCAGGCATACAGCTTTGTTTATCTGACAAACGCAAGTATGATCGTTGACGCGTCCTATACCGGAGAGGATGGAGCACCTGATGCAAACGGGGTTCCAACTTATAAGACGGTACAGGCAGCAGTAGATGCGGTTCCGGCAGGCAATACAGAGAGGACGACGATCTTTATCAAAAATGGTGATTATGAGGAGCGTCTCGTAGTCAGTGCTCCAAATATTTCCCTGATCGGGGAAAGCAGGGACGGCGTGACCATCCACTGTTATCCGGCGGATCTGTATCCGGATGATGAGGAGTACGAGGCCGGCGGAGATATGGCAAAGAGGTGTGCGACATATATCCAGAGTTCTGCTACAGGATTTTCAGCAGAGAACCTTACCTTTAAAAATGATTATGTTTATGGAACAGATGATGGTAAGAGCAATAAATCAGCAGATGCGCTCCGGTGCGACGCTGATGAGGCAACCTTTGTCAATGTGACGATCTCCGGTGTACAGGATACACTTTATATGCATTCAGGAAATCAGTATTATTATCAGTGCCGGATCGAAGGACTGATCGACTTTATCTATTCCGGAGACGATGCGAGAGCGTTGTTTGAAGACTGTGACATCGTATTTGTCTATGAGGAAACACATCCGGAGGGAGGATATGTATGTGCACCGAGGACAGCGGCAGATGCGCCTTACGGACTGATCTTTAAGGATTGTGCGATCACATCCGAGGAAGGATGCGTGGACGGCACCTTCTGCCTGGCAAGACCGTGGGGACCGACCGCGAAGATCTGCTGGATCAACTGCTATATGGGCAGCGCGATCAATGCAGATGAACCTTACGCGGATATGAGTGGAAATTCATTTATGAATGCATCATTCTATGAGTACGGTTCTTACGGACCGGGTTACGCAGTCAATGAGTTCCGGCGTCAGTTCTCACCGACACAGGCTCAGCATCTTTTGGAGAGTCTTGGATGGGATCCGTCAGGGCTCATCAGTTCAACCGGAAACGCTTATGTAGGAGACCTTGTATTGGGAAGCGCGGAGGAGGATCCGGAGGACAAGCCGAATACGAATCCTCCGGGAGGAGGCGGCAGCACAGGAGATGATACGACAACGCCGCCGACAGAGAAACCAGGTGATACATCTGATGGAGAGACAACGGATGATCCTTCAGGAAATGGCGGATCCGATTCTGGCACAACCGATGTAAATGGAAACGGATCCGGGCAGAATGGATCCAGCCAGAATGGAGCAGACGATCAGAATGCGAATGGGACCGGAGCTGGAAAGGAAGCCGGGGCAGTTTCGACAGGAGACAACAGCAGTCTTATCGTCTGGATTTCAGTACTGCTGATATCCAGCATAGCGGCAGCTGTTATATTGGCAGCAAAAGCGTCAAAGAAACGAAAATAGAAAAAGAATCTGAGAATTAAAGATTTTAAAAGAGCCTCATATGTGCTATGATATTTTCATGCCATAAGAGGCTCTTCTTCTGTCACGGAAAAGACCTGTGAGGGGAATGCAGGGCGAAGGACATCTTTGGAAATGAAAATTTATAAATATATGATCCTGGAGGGGAAAATGAAAAAGATCGGTAAACGTGTTGTCTCCGCGTTTCTGGCTGCAGTACTGCTGAGTGCTCCGGCGGGAACGGCGATCGCGGAGGAGGCAGACGGAGAAACATCATCGACGGCAGAGGAAACGACAGGAGGAACATCGGAAGAAACGTCAGCGGCGGAAGCGGGAACGTCAGAGGCTGCGGATGGCGCTGAGGCATCAGCAGAGCAGATCATGGACGGATCCTGGATCCTTACGGCGGACGATCCGGAGGCAGCGAGGGAAAAAGCGAGGCAGGACGGGTATAAGATACAGCCGGAATCAAACAGTCTGACCGGATGGCCGGAAGGTCCCGCGGTATATGCGGATTCGGCGATCGTAATGGACATGAACACGGGAGCGGTCCTGTATGAGAAGCGGGCGGATGTAAGGCATTATCCGGCGAGCATAACCAAGCTGCTCACCACGCTGGTGGCGCTGGAAAATGCAGAACTTACGGATGAGGTGCTGTTCTCAGATGACAGTATTTCCTTCCTGGAACCCGGCGACGCCAGCATCGGGATGACTCCGGGAGAGATCCTCAGCCTGAAGGATGCACTTTATGGAGTCCTGCTCGCATCGGCAAATGAAGTTTCCTATGCGGTGGCGGAAAATGTGGGGCGGCTCATGGGCGGAGACTATGATACATTTATCCAGGAGATGAATGACCGTGCCGCAGAGATCGGATGTACGAATTCTCACTGGGTGAACGCCAACGGGCTTCACGATACGGAGCATTATACAACGGCGCATGATATGGCGGTGATCGCATCGGAGGTCTATCAGTTCGATGCGTTCCGGGAGATCGTTCAGACGCTCAGCTATACGATCGGACCTACAAACCTTGTCAAGGAAGACAGGGTATTCCAGCAGAACCACAAGATGCTCTGGCCGGAAAATGAAAACTATTACGAATACTGTACCGGAGGAAAGACCGGATACACAGATCAGGCGCGCACGACCCTTGTGACCATGGCGGACAACGGAGATCTCCAGCTTGCGGCAGTCGTGCTTTATGACTTTGGAAATGATGCATATGTGGATACAAGGGAAATATTAGACTATGCGTTTGACAATTTTGAAAAGGTCCTGCTGAGCGATCAGGAGAAGCCGGAGGGGATTGAAGCATATACAGAGATGGATTCCTACATTGTACTCCCGACAGGAATCGGATTCTCAGATCTGGATCAGGAGATTGAGATCACAGATGAGCAGAACCATACCGGAACAGTGACTTATACATATCAGGGACAGAACGTAGGAAGTGCAGATGTGGTGTTGACAAGAGAATATGTTGCGGCTCAGACACAGGGAACAGACGGAGAAGTGCAGGTGTCGGAGAACAGCGCGCAGAAGTCTTCCCTTCCTTTTATCGTGAAACTGATCATCGGGATCGTTATCGCGGCAGTGGTCCTGTTCCTTGCGCTCTTTGCAGTATTGAAATACCGTCAGATCCAGCGCAGGAGAAGACGCAGGGCCAGACGCCGCCGGGCGGGGGCGGCACATCAGATGCAGCACAACAGGCACAGGAATGGCAGCGCTTCATCAGGAACTCAGAGACCGCAGCCCCGCAGACAGCCGGACAGACCGGTACAGAGGAGAAAAAGATAAAGAGAAAGTAAAGCAGCACGGAGATCATAGCATGCGCATTATGATCCTCCGTGCTGCTTTCTGTATTCTGTAGGAAGGATATCCATGATATCTTTAAATGCGGCAGAAAATTTGCTCTGACTTTCATACCCCACGGCGCGTGCTGCTTCTGAGATATTTGAAGAGCCGTCCCTTAATATCTCTGCTGCCTGCAGGATCCGGTACCGCTTCATATAAGAGGCGATGGGCAGTCCATAGACAGACTTGAAGATAGATTTGAGCGCCGAAGTGTTGATACGGTACTGGCGGGAAAGCTCGTCGATGGTATAGCGCCGTGTAAGGTCTTCCGTGAGCTGCGCATGGACCCGGCGTATGATGTCAATCTGACCGGAGTGATAAGGGTCCAGCGGTTTTGTCTCTGCGGGCTCCGTCATGTCAAGGAACAGGAGGAGTTCCTGGCATTTCAGTTTCAGATAGGGGAGGATCATCTTTTCAGGAAGGTCATATACCTCGGAGAAAATGTGTTCAATATGGCTGCTTGCGGGTAGCGCGGATACATTTCCATCCCTGCAGAACCTGCGGCAGAGCTTCCTGACGTCAATGCCGGCTTCCCGGATGAGTTCTGGAGCCTGCCCCTCCACGATGTCGATATCCAAAGTCAGGGAAAGTCCTTCATAGTAACCCAGAGGAAGTGTGATCACAGAATCTGAACATCCGGTGTTCATGTGAAAGGAAAGGTCACCGTTTCCCAGGTACAGGCTCAGCCCTCCGCTCATCTCCCAGCCGATGCGTCCCCGGCAGCAATGATCCACCGCCAGGGCGGAGGACCGGTGGCAGTGGTGAAAGGGAAAACGTTCTGCCTGAAAATAGTTGTAGGAGATCTCAATGCCGGGATAGAGTTCATAAGTGATGATCTTCAGCCTGGCGTCAGCGGGGAGATCCTGTCCACTGCATTCAGAGACAGGCGTATTTTTGCCGGCTGAATGCCGGATGGTCAGGCATTTTCCAAAGGGGATGCCGGCAAGTCTGTTTGAAATTTCCTGAATACATTCCTTTTCCATATGGTTTTAACCTCGAATTTCTGAATATTCTGAAAACGCTTGCAATCGGTGCCGTGTACTTTTTAAAAAGTGCCTGACACTTTTTAAAAAGTACACGGCACCTGTTAAAAAAATATCAATCCTCGGGACAGGTTATCCTTCCAAGTTTTTCAATAGTATGGTGAAGCACCTGTGCAAGTTCTGTATCTGCTGTGCGGTAATACATCTCTTTCCCTTCCCTGCGGCTCACGATCAGACCGCTGCTTTTGAGCAGGCGGAGATGATGGGACACAGCGGGGCTGCTCATGTTAACGATGGACGCGATGTTGAGCACACATTCCTCGCAGTGGCACAGGAGCCAGAATATGCGGAGGCGGCTCGGGTCTCCCAGCTGTTTCATCGCTTCAGAGACCCCGGCGATCTCATTTTCACCGGGCATATGTTCCCGTATTTTTTCTTCATTTTTCTGACCGTGATCATGCGGCAGTTTTTTCTCTTCCATAACAATTGCTCCAATCGGAAATAATTTTCGCCCAAACGGTAAAACCGCCGGCATTTCTATTGACTTATTATAAGATCTGAAGTACATTATAGTCAACAATTAAATAATTGTTTAATCAAAAAGGAGCGAAAGAGATGAAAAAGACGTATAAGATCGATGTTGACTGTGCAAACTGTGCGAACAAGATGGAGCAGGCTGCGAAGAACACCGAGGGAGTAAAAGACGCAGTGGTAAACTTTATGACGCTCAAGATGAATGTTGAGTTTGAAGAGGGACATGATGCGAAGACCGTTATGAAAGAGGTCCTGAAAAACTGCAAGAAAGTGGAAGACGACTGCGAGATCTTTATCTGAGCATGCCGGCGGCGGTCCGCTGTGAACGATGATGATACAGCCCCGGGATCCGGAAGGGATATCCGGGGTGTAAAAATATATGACAGATAAACGATTAAGCATACATTTAATTAAGACTGAAAGAGGGAAATGACATGAACAAAAAACAGAAAAAGATGCTGGCGAGGATACTGATCTCAGCAGCGCTTCTGATCGGACTTCACTTCCTGCCCTTTACCGGATATGTAAGATTTCTATGCTATCTTGTGCCTTATCTGGTCATCGGATATGATATCCTGATCAAAGCACTCAAAGGAGTCAAGAACAGGCAGCCTTTTGACGAGAGCCTGCTGATGGCGATCGCGACCATCGGAGCCATTGCCATAGCCCTTACCGGAGACGGAGATTATACAGAGGCGATCGCGGTCATGCTGTTCTACCAGATCGGCGAGTGGTTCCAGAGTTATGCGGTCGGGAAGAGCAGAAGAAATATCAGCGATCTCATGGACATCCGTCCGGATTACGCAAATATCGAGACAGACGGAAAACTGGAGCAGATTGATCCGGATGAGGTGGAGATCGGCTCCGTGATCGTCGTCCAGCCGGGAGAAAAGGTGCCCATCGACGGGATCGTGGTGGAAGGGAGTTCTACTCTGAACACAAGCGCTCTCACCGGAGAAAGTCTTCCGAGAGATGCAGAGGAAGGCGATGAGGTCATCAGCGGCTGCATCAATATGACCGGAGTCCTGAAGATAAAGACAACGAAAGAATTCGGAGAATCCACGGTATCGAAGATCCTGGACCTGGTGGAGAACGCAAGCTCCAGGAAGTCCAGGTCCGAAGAATTTATCACAAGATTTGCAAGGATATATACGCCGGCTGTGGTGTACAGCGCCATTGCCCTGGCGGTGCTGCCTCCGCTGGTGCGGATGCTCGCCCTGGGCCTTCCGGCGGACTGGGGAACATGGATATACCGTGCACTCACATTCCTTGTCATAAGCTGTCCCTGTGCACTGGTCATCAGTATCCCCTTAAGCTTTTTTGCCGGGATCGGAGGAGCCAGCAATGCAGGAGTGCTGGTCAAAGGTTCTAACTATCTGGAGACGCTGTCCAAGACAAGATATGTGGTATTTGACAAGACCGGAACGCTGACGCAGGGTGTGTTCGAGGTAAATGAGGTCCATCACAATGAGATGGACAGGGAACAGCTGCTGGAGTACGCGGCGCTCGCGGAGAGCGCATCCTCACATCCCATCAGCAGGAGCCTGCAGCGTGCATACGGAAAAGAGATCGACCGGAGCCGTGTGACAGATATCCGGGAGATCAGCGGAAACGGCGTGACCGCAAAGGTGGACGGTATTGAAGTGGCAGCAGGTAATTCCAAACTGATGGATAAGCTAGGGGTCCAGTGGATCGGCTGCCATCAGGCGGGGACGATCATCCATATGGCAGTGGACGGAAGATATGCGGGACATATCGTGATCTCGGATATTGAGAAACCTCATGCCAGGGAAGCGATACGGGCGCTCCGCGCGGCGGGAGTCGAGAGGACGATCATGCTGACCGGGGATTCCCGGAAAGTTGCGGAGCATGTGGCAGCAGATCTGGGGATCGATGAGGTCCATGCAGAGCTTCTTCCCGGGGATAAAGTGGATAAGGTGGAAGAACTCCTCGCCAGGAAGCCGGAAAAAGGAAAACTCGCGTTTGTCGGCGACGGCATCAACGACGCGCCGGTCCTCTCCCGTGCGGATATCGGTATCGCTATGGGAGCCATGGGGTCCGACGCGGCGATCGAGGCGGCGGATATCGTCCTCATGGACGACGATCCCCTGAAGATCGCAAAGGCGATCCGGATCTCACGGAAATGTCTGAGGATCGTGTACGAGAACATCTGGTTTGCCATCGGAATCAAGCTGATATGCCTGGTACTGGGGGCTGTGGGTATCGCAAATATGTGGCTCGCCATCTTTGCGGATGTGGGCGTTATGATCATCGCGGTGCTCAATGCGATCCGGGCGCTGTTTGTGAAACGGCTGTAAATGAATGATTATCCGATATAACTCAACAAAAACGACAGAGGGGGGAGCCGCCGCGGCGGCTCCCCCCTCTGTTGTCATTTTGGGCATGTCTACTGTATTTTCTGATAAAGCTCCAGGATCCTGCTGTAATCCTCCCCGTATATAAAATAATAATCGATCTGTCCGGGACCTTCCGTATACAGATAAGTGCCGTACATGGGAATGTTACAGCATAGGACAGTCTCCTCCGCGGCGATGCCGAGCCCATATCCGTATTTGGATACAAGGAGGGGCATGCGCAGCCTCTTTCCTCCGAAGCTGATGTACCGCGCTTTGTGGTCCATGCGCTCCAGATCTTCGGCGAGGATTCCTTTTGCGGACAGCTTTTCCTCTCTCTGCCAGTCAAAATATTCCCATGTGCGGACACGTTTTCCACCCTCCACCTGTCTCGGGAGAGCGGTCTTTTCTGTCAGCAGTCGCCTGCCGTCCATGGAGAGAAATCTCAGGGCTCCGCTCCTCTTGTCGATCTGTACGGTGATCCTTGCGGTCGAGAGTTCCACAAGCGATCTTCCCGCACGCGCTGTCCAGGGAACAGACTTGTCCGGAAGAAAGTTCCACGCTCCCGGTCCGGATGCGGGAACCTCACGGTTCACGAAGCGGACCCGGATCACGTCCTCTGATTCCGGGGTCAGGCGGAGTATTCCCTGCCGGCTGATCAGGTCAAGATCCTTTTCCGTCCGTTTGATATCACGGATGGATAGATCCGCGGGACAGGGTTCCTGACGGGTGAGCAGCCGGGTATCCGGGATGGAACCGAACGGATAGGGTGAGGGATTGAGCGTTTTTTTGCTTCCCTGTCCCGAACCAGGAAGCCGACGCCGGCTGATCCCGGGTCCAGTCCCTTTTCCCGATGTGCCCGCGGGATGCGGATGAGCAGCGGTGGTGCCCTCCACAGTCTGCGGATGCGTAACAGCGCCGATCTTGGCAGCTTTCTGCTTGTTCTCCTCCGCCCCCAGTACCTGAAGGTGCTTTTCCTGCGGCACCGGCTTTGCGATCAGGTCGGTCAGATCGCCGGCATGGATCACAGCCAGCTCGTGCAGCGCCCGGGTCGCAGCCACATACAGGAGCTTGACATAGCCGTCCTCCGCCGGATAATTTTTTTCGGAAGGGTCATAGAGGACGACGGCGTCGAACTCCAGCCCTTTTGTATATTCCACTGGAAGGACCATGCCCCCTTCTGTAAATTCGGCTGTTTCCAGGCGGCTGTCTGCGAGATCGAGTTTACAGCTGAGTGCTTTGTTCACTCTGGAAGCTGCCATCTCATCCCGGCAGACGACGGCGATGGTCTCCCTGCCGTCTGCCTGCCATTTCCGGACCGTCTTTACTGTTTCACGGAGCATGCCAGCCTCGTCGCTGCATCCGGCCACCCTGACCGGATTCCCGTGCCGCTCGACGGGGTCCACCGGATAGACGGGGAAATTCCCATGTTTCAGGATGCCGGTGGCAAAGTCCGAGATCTCCACGGTATTTCGGTAGCTTTTCTTCAGCACACCGAACCCGCTGGATATTCCCTTTAACATCAGACCTTTCAGATCTTCCCAGTCGTTCAGTCCATATCCGTAATGGATATTCTGGGAGACGTCCCCCATGATCGTGTAGGTGCAGTTCCGAAGGCAGTAGGAGAGCGCGCCGTACGCCATCATACCGAAATCCTGCGCCTCGTCGATGATCACATGGCTCGCCTCGCGGATGCCGTCCGTCTCTTTGATCCGTTTGTAAATGTAGGCAAGCGCCGCCAGGTCATAAAGGTCAAAATTATTTTCAGTGAAGGGGACTCTTTTCCCGTTCTGATCCTGTGAGTCCAGAAATTCCCGGTAAACTCCGAAGACGGACCCCTTCCAGACACCTTTTCCAAAATGACGGCTGTATTTTTTCAGGAGCTCCTTTTTTACTTTGAGCGGATAAGTGACTGACTTTCCGGACATCTCATTTTCCAGTTTTGAGCGGAGGATCGCGTTGAGCATATTGATCTTTCCCTGCATGGAGACGAGCGGATTATTCTTAAGGCAGTCCAGGATCTGGGATCTTTTCATGACAAGGATGCCATTTTCAAGACAGACGCTTTCCCGGGGAATGGATGCCATTTCCAGGTCAAGACAGAACTGCTCCAGGTCGTGGAACCATTCAAAGCTTCCTTTGATCCAGCTTCCCCGGTCTTTTTTATCGACAGGACGTACCTGATGGACTTTCGGATCCCAGTCCTCGTAGAGAAGACGCACAAAGAGCTGCTCCATGGTCATCTGGGACACGCCGTACACATCCAGGTCCGGCAGCACGCCGGTGATGTAGTTCAGGAGGATCCGGTTGCTCCCGATGATGTAGAAATCTTCCGGGCAGAAATCTTCTTCGTAGTTATACAGGATATAGGAAATGCGGTGCATCGCCACAGTTGTCTTTCCGGACCCGGCAACGCCCTGCACGATCAGGTTCATTTTCGGCGACCTGCGGATCACTGCATTCTGCTCCTTCTGGATCGTGGCGATGATCTCACCGAGGACCGCGCTTTTATTCCGCGCGAGATACTTGGTCAGGAGCTCGTCGTTTGCCACCACGTCCGAATCGAAGAAGTCCACCAGCCGGTCGTCAGTGATCTCATAGGTGCGCTTGCGCTTCAGATCGATCTCACAGGTCCCTTCATTCTTTACAGTATATCTGCAGTGTCCGGTGGTGTTTTCATAGTAAACGGATGCGATGGGGGCGCGCCAGTCGATGACCACGGGTTCAAAACTGTCTTTCGAGATGCCGACCCGGCCCACATAGTATGACTCGGCATAAGGGATCTTCGGATCCTTAAAGTCAATGCGGCCGAAATAAGGCTTCGTCCTCGCCTTCCGGTACCGGATCAGATCCCGCTGATTCTCCCGGAGCTGGGACTGGGCATTGTGAAAGAGGGCGACAGACTCCTTGTCTTTCGTCCCGAAAGTCTCCATCAGATCCTGGAGCTCATCAGCAAGCTGTTCCCCGCTTTTTTCCGCCCTTTCAAGGTTATCCTGGGCGATCCGGATGATCTCTGCGAGCTGCTTTTCTTCGGCCTCGCGGCTTAAGCCCGGGATCGGGCGAAATTTATGTATAGTCCGGGGGTTCATTGTAGAGCCACCTGCCTTTCTGATATCGGATATTCCGTGAAGTACACGTACTATAGCACTTATGGGATAGGGTGTCAAATTCTGTGTTTTTCTGCCTGATAAACGGGAAATAATTATTGGATGACAGCAAAGAACGGCTTTACAGAGGGACTGTCCGAAGCGGGAAAAAAAGGAATGGTGACACTGGTCACATTGCGGGATATGTACAGGTGAACTGTAACGATGAAGTCGAAAACCCCTTGACTAATCAGCCCGCCATCGATATAATTACCTGTGTATGAATTTCAAAACCAAAGGCTAAGACGGAGACAGTAAGAGCCATCTGAACATCCCAGCGAGCCGGGGAAGGTGAAAGCCCGGTATCAGTAGGACGCTTCTGAACATCACTCCAGAGCTGCAGCCCCCAAATCATCTTTACAAGGCAGTAAGGGCTGACGCGGATCCCGCGTTAGAGGATACCATATGCGAACTGAATGACTCCGGTCTAAAGAGATGACAGCGTATGTAAAGACAAGACAAAGAGATGAAGTTCAAGTATGATGTAACAGGTGGTTGAAACGAGAGTATGGCTTTCGTCCTATTGCAGGGCGGGAGCCTTTTTTTATCTTCTGATCGGGGAAACGTATACCGGGAGGGTGGAGCCTGTATGGATGATATATCCGCGGCGGACTCGCTTTCGCTCGGAGAAAAACGCAGCGGACACGTAAGACCGCAAAAGACGCGGTCTAAGTGCCGGCGTTTTTCTACGGTCCTTCGCAGACATACCATCCATGCAGGCTCCCGAAGCCGGAAGGTTTCTCCCTGACAGTAGATGAAAAAAAGACCGCCGTGAGGGTGGTTGAGATCGGAAGATCTTGATGGCTTTCCGGCTGTAACCCGAAACTATGATTCATGCTCCCGTTCTGGAACGGTCCGGCGCAGTGATGTGCCGATGAAGGACCGTAAGGAAACGCCGACACTTAGAGCGCGTCCTTTGCGCTCTTATGTGTCCGCTGCGTTTCATTCCGAGCGGGAGCGGGTCCGCGCAGCGGTATATCACTGTGCCGGACCGCCCCGCAGAAGGGAAGATCACCCCGAGCGGGAGCGGGTCCGCCAGCGGTACATCACTGCACCGGACTCTGCAGAAAGGAAAATCAGACATGTACAAGAAAGTATCCACGGATATGAACTTCGTCGCCAGAGAGAAGGAAGTTGAAAAATTCTGGGACGACAATCACATCTTCGAAAAGAGTATCGAAGAGAGAGAAGGATGTCCGGACTATATCTTTTATGACGGACCTCCGACAGCAAATGGAAAACCCCATATCGGTCATGTGCTCACTCGTGTCATCAAGGACATGATCCCGAGATACCGCACGATGAAAGGGTATATGGTGCCGAGAAAAGCAGGATGGGACACACACGGCCTTCCGGTGGAACTGGAAGTTGAGAAGGCACTGGGACTGGACGGAAAGGATCAGATCGAAGAGTATGGTCTGGAGCCGTTCATTGACAAATGTAAAGAGAGCGTGTGGAAATATAAGGGAATGTGGGAGGATTTCTCCGGCACGGTCGGCTTCTGGGCTGACATGGAACACCCTTATGTGACATATCATAACAGCTTTATCGAGTCCGAGTGGTGGGCGCTGAAACAGATCTGGGACAAGGGCCTGCTCTATAAGGGCTTCAAGATCGTTCCCTACTGCCCGCGCTGCGGCACGCCTCTGTCTGCACAGGAAGTGGCGCAGGGATACAAAGACGTAAAAGAGCGCTCCGCTGTTGTAAGGTTCAAGGTAAAGGATGAGGATGCATACATCCTGGCATGGACCACAACGCCGTGGACACTTCCTTCCAACCTTGCGCTCTGTGTTCACCCGGAAGAGGATTATGCAAAAGTAAAGGCAGCAGACGGACGCACCTATTATATGGCGTGCGCCCTTCTGGATACGATCCTCGGAAAACTTGCCGAGGAAGGAAAGCCGGCGTACGAAGTCCTTGAGACTTACAAAGGAAAAGAAATGGAAGGCAAAGAGTACGAGCCGCTGTACCAGTGCGCTGCGGATGCTGCTGCAAAGCAGAACAAGAAAGCGTTCTACGTGGTATGCGATACGTATGTCACACTGACAGACGGTACCGGTATCGTTCACATCGCGCCTGCATTTGGTGAAGACGATGCGAACGTGGGAAGAAAATATGATCTTCCTTTCGTACAGCTCGTAGATGAAAAAGGAAACATGGCGGAGTCAACTCCCTTTGCCGGATTATTTGTAAAGAAGGCAGATCCGGAAGTATTAAAGGATCTGGATGCGAGAGGGCTTCTCTATGATGCGCCGAAATTCGAGCACAGCTACCCGCACTGCTGGAGATGCGACACTCCGCTGATCTACTATGCGCGTGAGTCCTGGTTCATCAAGATGACAGCGGTAAGGGATGACCTGATCGCCAACAACAATACGATCAACTGGATCCCGGAGAGCATCGGAAAAGGACGTTTCGGCGACTGGATCGAGAACGTTCAGGACTGGGGCATCAGCCGGAACCGTTACTGGGGAACGCCGCTCAATATCTGGGAATGTGAGTGCGGACACATGCACTCCATCGGAAGCATCGCAGAGCTCAAAGAGATGTCCGATAACTGCCCGGACGACATCGAACTGCACCGCCCATACATTGATGCGGTGACCATCAAGTGTCCGAAGTGCGGAAAAGAGATGCACAGAGTGCCGGAAGTGATCGACTGCTGGTTCGACAGCGGATCCATGCCGTTCGCACAGCATCACTATCCGTTTGAGAACAAAGAACTGTTCGAGCAGCAGTTCCCGGCGGACTTCATCTCCGAGGCGGTGGACCAGACAAGAGGATGGTTCTACTCCCTGCTGGCGATCTCCACGCTGATCTTCAACAAGGCTCCGTACAAGAACGTTATCGTCCTCGGACACGTACAGGATGAGAACGGTCAGAAGATGAGCAAGTCCAAGGGAAATGCGGTAGATCCGTTTGACGCCCTTGAAAAATACGGTGCGGACGCGATCCGCTGGTACTTCTATGTAAACAGCGCTCCGTGGCTGCCGAACCGTTTCCACGGCAAGGCGGTGACCGAGGGACAGCGCAAGTTCATGGGAACACTGTGGAATACTTACGCATTTTTCGTGCTCTATGCGAATATCGACGAGTTTGACGCCACAAAATATGAACTGGAGTATGACAAACTTTCTGTCATGGACAAATGGCTCCTTTCCAAGATGAACACCATGGTAAAAGCCGTGGACAGCAATCTTGAGAACTACAGGATCCCGGAAGCAGCGCGTGCGCTTCAGGAGTTCGTGGATGACATGAGCAACTGGTATGTCAGAAGAAGCCGTGAGCGTTTCTGGGCAAAGGGAATGGAGCAGGATAAGATCAACGCTTACATGACCCTTTATACAGCGCTCGTGACTGTCTCCAAGGCAGCAGCTCCGATGATCCCCTTCATGACAGAGGAGATCTATCAGAACCTTGTGCGCAGCATTGATGAAAATGCGCCGGAGAGCATCCATCTGTGTCTGTTCCCGGAGGTAAACGAGGAGCAGATCGACACGGAGCTTGAGGCAAATATGGACCATGTCCTGAAGCTGGTCGTTATGGGTCGCGCCTGCAGAAATGCTTCCAATATCAAGAACCGTCAGCCCATCGGACAGATGTTCGTGAAGGCAGGATTTGACCTTCCGGAGTTCTATCAGGAGATCGTCGCGGACGAGCTAAATGTTAAGAATGTTAAATTTACGGAAGATGTAAGAGACTTTACTTCATATACATTTAAACCGCAGTTAAAGACTGTAGGACCAAAATATGGTAAAATGTTAGGAGGCATCAAGGCTGCACTTGACAATATCGACGGAAATGCCGCGATGGACGAAGTCAATGAGACAGGAGCCCTGAAACTCAATGTAAATGACCAGGAGATCACACTCTTCAAAGAGGACCTTCTGATCGATACGGCGCAGGTAGAAGGATTTGTATCTGAGAATGACAACGGTATCACAGTTGTGCTCGATACGAACCTGACTCCGGAACTCCTGGAAGAGGGCTTTGTCCGCGAGATCATCAGCAAGGTCCAGACCATGAGAAAAGAAGCTGACTTTGAGGTCACGGACCGGATCCGGGTGACTTACGACGGAACAGAGAAGGCAGAAGCGGTCTTCGAAAAATACAGCACGCAGATCGGCGGGGAAGTGCTCGCTGACGAAGTTGTAAAAGCGCAGCCGGCCGGCTATGTAAAGGAGTGGAAGATCAACGGTGAAGCGGTTACAATGGGTGTTGAAAAGGAAGGAAGATAAAACAATGTTCAGCAAAAGATTTGAGAAAGAAACATTTAAGCAGACGGTAAAGGACAATATCAGGACTTTATACAGAAAAACGATCGAGGAAGCGACTCCGCAGCAGATGTTCCAGGCGGTATCCTATGCGGTGAAGGACGTCATCTTTGACGACTGGTTCGCAACACAGAAAGCATACGATGAGGCGGATGCAAAGACAGTTTATTACATGTCGATGGAGTTCCTTATGGGCCGTGCCCTGGGTAACAACCTCATTAATATGACAGTTTACAAGGACGTAAAAGAAGCGCTCGACGAGATGGGCATCGACCTGAACGTGATCGAGGACCAGGAGCCGGATGCGGCGCTCGGAAACGGGGGTCTGGGAAGACTTGCCGCATGTTTCCTTGATTCCCTTGCAACACTGAACTATCCGGCATACGGCTGCGGTATCCGTT
This sequence comes from Candidatus Mediterraneibacter intestinavium, assembly GCA_019119205.1. Taxonomy (GTDB): domain Bacteria; phylum Bacillota; class Clostridia; order Lachnospirales; family Lachnospiraceae; genus Mediterraneibacter; species Mediterraneibacter intestinavium. The sequence continues at coordinate 9,055 of DWXK01000057.1, read as the reverse complement.
ACCGCTACGGTATGTTCAAGCAGGAGATCCGTGACGGGTATCAGGTAGAAGTGCCGGACAACTGGCTGAAAGAGGGCAATCCTTTCGAACTCCGCAGAGAAGAGTACGCGAAGGAGGTCCGTTTCGGAGGAAACATCCGGTTCGAGAAAGACCCGGAGACAGGAAAAGATAAATTCATCCAGGAAAACTACGAGTCAGTTCTCGCGATCCCCTATGATATGCCGATCGTGGGATACGGCAACCACGTAGTCAATACACTGCGTGTCTGGGATGCAAAGGCGATCACAGATTTCAAGCTGGATGAGTTTGACAGAGGAAACTACCATAAGGCAGTGGAGCAGGAGAACCTTGCAAAGCTGATCGTTGACGTGCTCTACCCGAACGATAACCATTACTCAGGAAAAGAGCTCCGCCTGAAACAGCAGTATTTCTTCATCTCAGCCAGCCTTCAGGCGCTGATCGCGAAATACAAGAAGAAACACAACGATATCAGAAAACTTCATGAGAAAGTCGTGATCCAGATGAACGATACACATCCGACTGTGGCTGTTCCGGAGCTGATGCGCCTGCTCATCGATGAGGAAGGATTAAGCTGGGAAGAGGCATGGGATGTGACATCAAAGACCTGTGCGTATACAAACCATACGATCATGGCAGAAGCTCTTGAGAAATGGCCGATCGACCTGTTCTCACGTCTCCTGCCGCGTATCTACCAGATCGTACAGGAGATCGACCGCAGATTCCTCATCAAAGTCCGCGAGATGTATCCGGGCAATGAGCACAAAGTGAAGAAGATGGCGATCCTCATGGACGGACAGGTGCGCATGGCGAACATGGCGATCATCGCAGGATTTTCCGTAAACGGTGTTGCAAGGCTTCACACGGACATCCTGAAGACGCAGCAGCTCAGAGATTTCTACGAGATGATGCCGGAGAAGTTCAACAACAAGACGAACGGTATCACCCAGAGACGTTTCCTGGCACATGGAAATCCGCTGCTGGCTGACTGGATCACAGACAAGATCGGAGACGGATGGATCACAGACCTGTCCCAGATCTCCAGACTGAAACCGTATGTGGATGATGAAAATGCAAGACGCGAGTTCATGGAGATCAAGTACAAGAACAAAGTACGTCTCGCGAAATATATCAAAGAGCACAACGGGATCGATGTTGATCCGCGTTCCATCTTTGACGTACAGGTAAAACGTCTGCACGAGTATAAGCGTCAGTTCCTGAATATCCTGCATATCATGTATCTGTACAATCAGATCAAAGAGCATCCGGAGATGTCCTTCTATCCGAGAACATTTATCTTCGGAGCGAAAGCGGCAGCTGGATACTTAAGGGCGAAAGAGACGATCAAACTGATCAACTCCGTAGCGGATGTTGTAAACAACGACAGGAGCATCAACGGCAAACTGAAAGTCGTGTTTATAGAGGATTACCGCGTATCCAACGCGGAGCTCATCTTCGCAGCAGCAGACGTCAGCGAGCAGATCTCGACCGCATCCAAGGAGGCGTCCGGTACCGGAAACATGAAGTTCATGCTCAATGGAGCGCCGACGCTCGGAACTATGGACGGTGCGAATGTGGAGATCGTTCAGGAAGTAGGAGCAGAGAATGCGTTTATTTTTGGCCTGAGCTCTGAGGAAGTCATCAACTACGAGAACAACGGCGGATACAATCCGCAGGATATCTATTTCAATGACTGGGAGCTCAAGAGAGTTGTGGATCAGCTCATGGACGGCACATATTCCCATGGCGACCATAATATGTACAAAAACCTTTACAATTCACTGCTCAATACACAGAGTACGGACAAAGCGGATATGTACTTTATCCTGAAAGATTTCCGTTCTTATGCAGATGCCCAGAAGAGAGTGGAAGAAGCGTACAGAGATCAGAACAGATGGTCAAGGATGGCGATGATGCAGACTGCATGCAGCGGCAAGTTCTCCTCAGACAGAACGATCGAAGAATATGTGGAGGATATCTGGAAACTGAAGAAGGTTGAAGTTCCGTCCGGGCAGGAAGACTAGGAGGATTTTATGGGATACGCTTATGAATACAATTATGAATACCCGGTAGCGACGGGAATGTCAGATTCTCTTTTTGCTGCGATCATGTCGATCTACCTGATCATGATCGTGGTGGCGATGATCTTCTGGATCGTGGAATATATCTTCCGGGGGATCGGCCTTTATACGATCGGGAAAAGGATGGGAAAAAATTATCCCTGGCTTGCCTTTATCCCGTTTGCACGCACCTATATGCACGGTGACCTTGCAGGAACGATCCCGCTGAAAACAAAGAAGATAAAATCTCCTGGAGTGTGGAAGCTGGTCCTTCCGATCATTTCAGGAATTGCAATCACTATATATTACTTTATCTTTATCGCTGTTCTCGGAGTAGGGATTCTGTCAGGGATGTCATATTCTTATGGCGGATACAGCAGTCCGTCCATAGGCGGAGGAACTGTGCTTGCGATGGTGATACTGTTTATTCTGCTCATAGTCGCAGCGATCTTGTATCAGGCAGTCTATGGAGTGCTGACAGCGCTGGTCAATTTCCAGATCTATGGCAGGTTTACGACCCGGAATATGGCGATCACTCATTCGGTACTGTCTTCTCTCGTGCCGTTGTATGAGTCGTTCTGCCTGTTTGCGCTTCGCAACCGCGACTTTAATCCGGGGATGGAGCCGAGGCTGACACCTCCGCCGGTACAGCCTGTCTATCCGGGGTATCCCGTACCGCCAGCTGCGCCGGCAGCACCGGGTATGGGACAGCCGATGCCGGCAGCTGCACCGGGAGCGCCGGAAGCGGGACAGCCGTCACCGGCAGCTGCACCGGGAGCGCCGGAAGCGGAACAGCCGTCACCGGCAGCTGCACCGGAAGTACAGGACAGCGCTCAGCCGGATCCGGAAAATAAAACAGAATAAGAGAGAATGCGGACAAGACGTTCTACATCAGTTCAGCCCTTCATATGATAAAATATGGAGGGCTGTTTCTATGAGTCGCTATATCATAAAGCAGAAACTAAAATCTTTATTCTCATTTCTGATCATTCTGATCCTTTTCCCATATATTGTATCGGTCTTTGTAAACGGAACGCAGACAAGACTTGGGAGCGCGGAAAATGCGCCATATGTGACGGTAAAGACAGAGCGGGATGACGGAGATGAGGAGGTCAGTGAGGTAAAATGGACAGAGTATCTGGCAGGGATCCTGGCAAAGGAAATGCCGGGAGACTACGAGATGGAAGCTCTGAAAGCGCAGGTGATCCTGATCCGGACCAGCCTGTACAGAGAACTGGAAAATTCGGAGGATAAAGTTCTGGGCGAGGGATATATCAGTCTGAATGAGATGGAAGCAATGTGGAACAGAGAGGAATTTGACAGATACTATACTAAATATACGGATGCCGTGGAAGCGACAGATGATATGGTCCTGTTTTACAAGGGAACATATGCCTGGACACCGTTCCACCAGTCCAGCGCAGGGATGACCAGAAGTGCGGAAGAAGTGACGGGAAGCGGGGAATATCCGTATTTGAAGGCAAAAGAGTGTCCGCTCGACAAAGAAGCAGAGGATGAGATGCATATTTACACTTTTTCATATGAGGAGATCCAGAAACTGTGCCGCGATTTTCTTGTGGCAGAAGAGGGGGAAGAGAAGGCGGAAGAGGGATATTCGTTTTCTGATCTTGAGATCCAGGAAAAGGATTCCGCGGGGTATGTGAGCCGTATGAGGATAGGGCAGACTACGTGCACAGGTGATCAGTTCAGAGATGCGCTGTCCCTTTCCTCCAGTTCGTTTTCATTCAGCGAGAGCGGGGACGGTCTGCAGATCACTGCGACCGGGAACGGACACGGGCTTGGGATGAGTCAGTGGACGGCAAATGAGATGGCAAAAGAAGGGAACGCATGTCATGAGATCCTGAACTTTTTTTTCGAAGGGACAACGATAAATTCAGAGATACAGGAAACAGAGCTCCTCTGAAAAAAGCTCAGAAATATCTGACATATTATCCAAAATAAGAATAACACATCTCATTTCTGGCAAAGATATAGCCAGAGGTGATGATTATGAATAAAAATGAAAAGCCTTCCTTTCTAAGAGGAAAAGGCGCTGCGGTCGGAATCGTGATCTGCTTTGTCGCAGTCATAGCAATGGTTGGGGCATATACATTTAACAATTATCAAAGCCAGATCAATGAGCAGGTGGCGAAAGCCGATGAACAGGCAGAAAATCTGACAGAAGATAACGGTGAAGATACGACCAGTGAAGAGACGACAGCGGATGAGATCGTGCAGCCTGAAGCGGATGACGGGAGCGACCCGGCATCAGAAACGGAGACAGAAGAACAGATGCAGGAAGAAACGATGACTGAAGAACAGTCAGAAGGAAACACGGAGAGTGCAGATGATAATGCTGAGGCAGCAGGAACTGCCTCAGAAGCAGAGGTGTGGTTCAGCGAAGAAAGTACTCTTACATGGCCGGCGAGCGGCGCTGTACTCATCGGATACAGCATGGACCAGACAGTATTTTTCCCCACGCTGGAGCAGTATAAATACAACCCTGCGCTGATCATCGGCGGAGAAGTGGGGGAGACTATCGCTGCATCTGCAGCCGGGATCGTGACCAATATTGAGGAGACAGCACAGACGGGGACTACAGTGACCCTCGACATGGGTAACGGCTATACGGCAGTTTATGGCCAGCTTACGGATGTGCCTGTCGCTATCGGCGACTATGTAGCTTCCGGAGAAATACTGGGAAGCTTAAGCGAGCCCACGATATATTACAGTGTAGAAGGCCCCAACCTGTACTTTGAGATACTCAAGGACGGAGAGCCTGTCGACCCAACCAATTTTATGGAATAGCATTGAGCCGTGCGGAAGAAGAAAGAAGGGGACAGAGGGGAAAATACATTCTCCCCTCTGTCCCCTTCTTTCTTCTACCATAGGGCGATAGCCCCCAGTGAGATGAAGCAAAGCGGAATCGAACTGGCACGGCGAAATGCGGACGGGATGGTGCGGAAGAAGAAAGGGAGGAGCGGAGGGAGAGCTTGCTTTCCGCTCCGTTCCTTCCTTTTTTCTTTCATAGGGCGATAGCCCCCAGTGAGATGAAGCAAAGCGGAATCGAGCTGGCACGGCGAAATGCGGACGGGACGGAGCGGAAGAAGAAAGGGAGGAGCGGAGGGAGAGCTTGCTTTCCGCTCCGTTCCTTCCTTTCGGTCTTCTTTTTTATGAAATCCCGCGGAATGAGATTGAAAAATTTTACGGAATGGGATAAAGTACATACCGGAGGCTGTAGTTATGAACTATACGTATATTGTGAAATGCAGCGACGGGACTCTCTATACCGGCTGGACCAATGATCTGGAAAAGAGAGTCAGCGCGCATAACAGCGGAAAAGGCGCGAAATATACAAAAAACCGGCGCCCTGTCGCTCTGGTATACTATGAAGAATTTTGTACAAAGGAAGAGGCGATGCGCCGGGAGTACGAGATAAAACAGATGACCCGGCAGAAAAAGCAGAGACTGATCGATCTAAACGAAGAGAGCGCCGCGGATGCAGATCCGTGACGCTCTCATAAGTCTGCCGGGATCATCTGATCTCAGATGATCCCGGCAGGGGATTTTTGACCGACATTAAATTAATAGTTCTCAGCTTTTCTCTCAAAGTAAGCCTTCGGGTGAGCGCATACCGGGCATACCTCCGGAGCCTCATCCCCTTCGTAGATGTATCCGCAGTTTCCACATTTCCAGCCAAGCGGTGCGTCATCCTTGAAGGTCTTTCCTTCGCGATAGTGGTCGAGCAGTCTCTGGTAGCGTTTCTCATGAGCAGCTTCAACTTTTGCTACGCCGCGGAATTTTGCAGCCAATTCCGGGAAGCCTTCAGCGTCTGCTTCCTCAGCCATTCTCTTGTACATATCTGTCCACTCATAGTTCTCACCGGCAGCAGCGTCAGCCAGGTTTTCCTCTACATTTCCGATTCCGTGGAATTCCTTGAACCACATCTTTGCGTGCTCTTTCTCCTGGTTTGCTGTTTCCTCAAAAATGTTTGCCATCTGTACAAATCCGGCTTTTCTCGCGGCAGATGCATAATAAGTATATTTGTTTCTTGCCTGTGATTCTCCGGAAAATGCCTCCATAAGGTTCTGCTCAGTTTTTGTTCCTGCATATTTAGACATGTTACATACCTCCTTAAAATTAGATAAGTAAAAAGGACTGCCTTCGGGAAGAACTATTTGATTCTCAAAGACAGTCCGCGTTGTGATCAAAAAATAATAAAACTGTGGTTCGGTTTAAACTCAGGAATTAGCCGAAGTATCTCTTCAGAAGTCCTTCGAATGCTTTCCCGTGACGAGCCTCGTCTCTTGCCATCTCGTGTACTGTATCGTGGATCGCGTCAAGGTTAGCAGCTTTTGCACGTTTTGCAAGATCAAACTTGCCGGCTGTAGCTCCGTTCTCAGCCTCTACACGCATCTCCAGGTTTTTCTTTGTACTGTCTGTTACGACTTCGCCAAGGAGCTCTGCGAATTTAGCAGCGTGCTCAGCCTCTTCGTAAGCTGCTTTCTCCCAGTACAGACCAATCTCCGGATATCCTTCTCTGTGAGCGACTCTTGCCATCGCAAGATACATACCAACCTCAGAGCACTCGCCTTCGAAGTTTGCTCTTAAGTCTGCAAGGATGTCTTCGCTCACGCCCTGAGCAACACCTACAACGTGCTCAGCAGCCCACTCTCTGTCTCCTGTCTGCTCTTTGAATTTCTCAGCCGGTGCATGGCATACCGGACATTCAGCCGGTGCAGCTTCTCCCTCGTAAACATATCCACATACTGTACATACAAATTTTTTCATAGTTCTGATCTCCTTTTCTTTTTGAATATATTTGCTATGACTTTTTAATGCAGTCACTGCATTCACCATAAAATAAAGTGGAGCTGGATGTGATGATCCCGTCAAAACTTTCCGCGGCCAGGCGGTTGACTTCTTCTATACTCTGCATATCGAGCTCCAGGTCCAGTAACCGTCCGCACTTTGTACACAGAAAGTGATTGTGCGGTTCAAGCCTTCCATCAAATCTGTCGCCTCCGTTCGGCGTAGAGATCTTAATCGCTTCGCCGATGTCCGTGAGAAGGTTAAGGTTTCTGTAAACTGTTCCCAGGCTTATATTAGGAAATTCTTCCTTTACATGTATATAGACCTCGTCGGCTGTCGGATGCGTTTTGGTTGTCATCAGGTAATGTTTGATGGATTCTCGTTGTCGACTGTACTTTAAAGCTGCCAATGGGAATCCCCCTTTCATATCTAAATGAGAACCGTTATTAAAACAATAATGATAACGATTACTGTAATTAAAATATAATACAAATAATCCGATATGTCAATATCATTTTTGAAATAATCTTAAAAATATCATATAAAATAGAATAGAGCGGAAAAAATGTTACAAAATAATTAAGAAGAAACAGGGAGATAATGACACCTGATGTAAGAAAATAATGCAATAAGTCAGGAGATGTCGGAAAGAATCCGAGGAAACCGGTTGACAGAGTAAAATCATATTGATATAATGGCAATGTAACAAATTTAACAATTGTGTAACATTTAGAACTTCCTACAAAAGATAAAGACATGCATCAAAGGAGGTTTTATATGAGAAATACACATGTGAGAAGCAAATTGATCATTTCCGCGGCAGTGGGATTGATCATCGTTCCGGGGAGTGCGGTCACGGCGAATGCAGAAGAGGAGATGGAGGAAACACAGTCTGTTGTGCCTGCCGCAGGGATCGAATCGGTACTTGAAGAATGTTATGAGACAGAAGTAAAAGAAAACATCAATCTCTACATGGTACCAACAGAAGAGGGAGAGTATTCGAATATAGCGTTTTCTGATACAGGAGATTTCACCTATATCAGAAGTGCTCCGGATGAAAACAGCGACTGGGTGGGAAAGCTTTACAGCGATTCCACGGTGGAAGTGCTGGAATATCTGGACGGCTGGACAAAGATCCGGTCGGGGACAGCGGAAGGTTATGTTCCCGCAGATACGCTCATTACCGGTAAAGATGCGCGGGACTGCGCGCAGGACTATGAAAACAGTACGGCTACGGTAACGGCATATGCGCTCAATGTCAGAGACGGGCAGGGCACAGATGCCAATATCCTGACCCAGATCGGTCAGGGCGAGGAGTATATGATAACAGGGGAATCTGTAGACGGCTGGTATCCTGTACAGGTGGGCGATATTGACGGCTGGGTGAGCGGAGATTATATAGAGACAGAGACGTCCTATTCATATGGAGAGACCCGGGAGGAGGAAGAACAGCGGATCGCCGAGGAGAAAGCGGCCGCAGAGCAGAAGGCGCAGGAAGAAGCCGTACGGGAAGCGGCGGCGCAGGCTGCCTCCACGGGGCAGGCGGTGATCGACTATGCCTGCCAGTTTATCGGGAATCCATATGTCTGGGGTGGGACGAGCCTCACAGAAGGGGCGGACTGTTCCGGCTTTGTCCAGTCCGTATATGCACATTTCGGAGTGAGCCTGCCAAGGACATCTTATGATATGAGGGCGGCGGGATATGAAGTGAGTTACGAGGAGGCACTGCCGGGAGACCTGATCCTGTATGACGGTCATGTGGGTCTTTATATGGGAGACGGCAATATCGTTAACGCGATGAACGAGGAGCAGGGAATCGGGATCTGCAGCGCGACCTATACAGATATCATCACAGTGAGAAGAGTGATCTGAAAATCATATAAAAATACGATGCTGTACTTCAGAGAAAGGAAGTGCAGCTTTTTTATAGAAAAGTTCCAGATGCAATAGGATTATTTTATCGCAGTTTTCTGTAAATTGGCAGACGCGTGTTTCGACATAAAAAAACATGGGAATATGCAAAATGCACAAATTTGTTTGAAATTGTAAAAACCAGTCGAATCTGAAAAAAAAGAAGTTTTCAACTTATCCACATTTAAAAATTCAAAAAACGTGGAAAAACTAAAGTTTCTATCAGAGTTATCCACATTATCCACATAAAAACA
>DWXK01000056.1 GCA_019119205.1 Candidatus Mediterraneibacter intestinavium | reverse complement strand
ATCTCCGGCTCGATCATCCAGAACTCCGCGGCATGTCTCGTCGTGTTGGAGTTCTCCGCGCGGAAAGTCGGTCCAAAGGTATAGATGCTGCGGAATGCCTGCGCGTAAGTCTCTCCGTTGAGCTGTCCGCTGACAGTCAGGCTTGTCTCCTTCCCGAAGAAGTCCTTCGTGTAATCCACACTTCCGTCTTCGTTCTTCGGAACATTTTCCATGTCCAGAGTGGTCACCCGGAACATCTCTCCGGCGCCCTCACAGTCACTCCCCGTGATCAGCGGAGTGTGGACATAGACAAAACCTCTCTCCTGAAAGAACTTATGGATCGCATAAGCTGCCAGTGAACGCACGCGGAACACGGCCTGGAATGTGTTCGTCCTCGGACGCAGATGGGAGATCGTTCTGAGATATTCAAAACTGTGGCGTTTCTTCTGAAGCGGATAGTCCGGTGCTGAAGCCCCCTCTACCACAACTTCATCCGCCTGGATCTCAAACGGCTGTTTCGCCTGAGGCGTAGCCACCAGAGTTCCCGTCACGATGATCGCCGCGCCCACGTTCAGCTTTGAGACCTCTGCAAAATTGTCCATCTTATCATGATACACGATCTGAAGTGTCTGGAAATAAGATCCGTCGTTCAGAACGATGAACCCAAATGTCTTCGAGTCTCGGATGCTCCGGATCCAGCCCCCAACTGTCACCTTTTTATCCAGATGATCCTCTCTGTTTTTAAATAATTCACGAATCGTTGTCAGTTCCATACCAAAAAAACTCCTTTGATGATTATTCCTTACAGGCAGGACGCACATACCCGTCCTGCCGCCAATATTGATATTATACCACCAAGCGACGGAACCGTAAACAAAAACCGACAGAGAACCCATCCTCTCCTCACTTCGTCCGTACTGTCTCCACAGCCTGCAGCCATCCTGCGTATTTCCGCTCTCTCTTTTCCGATTCCATCCCCGGCACATATTCCTTCCGCCTGAGACCGTCGAATACCTTCTGGTCATACAGCCCGATGCCGAGTCCTGCCGCGTAAGCTGCGCCGATGCCGGAAAGTTCCTGCGCGTTCGGGACAAGCACCTTCGTATCTGCGATATCGCTCTGGAACTGCATCAGATAACCGTTCGCGGTGGGACCGCCGTCCACACGGAGTTCCTGTACCTGTGTCCCCGCATCCTGGCTCATGGCACGGATCACATCTGTGATCTGATAAGCGATGCACTCCACTCCCGCACGCACCATCTCCGCCTTGCGGGTAGTCCGTGTGATCCCGGAGAGAGCCCCTTTCGCTTCGCTGTCCCAATAAGGAGCGCCCAGACCGGTAAATGCAGGCACAAAGTAAAGACTGTCGTCCTGTTCCGCCTTCCGGCAGAGTTCCTCCGTTTCTCCAGGTGACTGGATCAGTTCCATATCATCCTTCAGCCAGGTGATCACAGCTCCGGTATAATTGATGTTCCCTTCCAGAACATAGTTGACTTTCCCCTGCATTCCCCATGCAAGAGACGTTACCACGCCATGGCTGCTCAGGACCGGCTGTTCCCCGATATTCATCATGATAGAGGATCCTGTTCCATAGGTACACTTGATCATCCCCTGCTCCAGGCAGCCCTGCCCGAAAAGAGCTCCGTGGGAATCTCCAAGGACCCCGTGTATCGGGATCGGACGTTCAAAGAATCCGTCAAGATCCGTCTCTCCGAAACAGGAATCTGAGTCGCACACTTCTGCCAGGTCCGCCGCATCGATTCCGAAGAGACGGCAGATCTCCTCGTCCCACTTCAGTTCAAAGATATTGAAAAGCTGGGTGCGGGATGCGTTGGAATGATCGGTCTTGTAGGATTTCCCTCCCGTAAGCTGATAGACCAGCCAGGTATCCACGGTCCCAAGGCACAGCTTATGATCTGCCGCCCGCTCCTTCGCTCCCGGTATGTTCTCCAGGATCCAGGCAAGTTTTGACGCCGGGAAATAAGGCGAGAGCTGAAGCCCGGTCTTCTCCCGGATCATCTCAGCAGCTCCGCTGTTTTCCTCCGCAACGCGCCCGCAGATCTCCGCTGCACGGGCGCACTGCCAGACGATGGCGTCTGCCACCGGTTTCCCTGTCTCTTTATCCCATACAAGGGAGGTCTCCCTCTGGTTGCTGATCCCCAGTGCCTGCACACTGTCTTTTGAGATCCCGCTCTCCTCCACCAGGTCTTTCACGACCTGCACCGTGTTCCGATAGATCTCCTCCGGATCGTGGGAGACCCATCCCTTTTCATTGATGATCTGACGATGGGGCAGGTCCTTCCTCTGCAGCAGAACGCCCGCTCCATCAAAGAGCAGCGCCTTTGTCCCCTGCGTGCTCTGATCGATGCCTATGATATATTTTTCCTCCATTTTCTTCTCTCCACTCATGAGCCTCAGAGTCTGCACACCTGTGCAGGTGCACCAAAGGGGCGTACCACTGATACGCCCCGACTCCGATGCATCGTTTTCTTTTTTGATCTTTCTTATTTTAATATCTCTTTCGCCTTCGCAGCGATCCCTTCCGCGTTCATCCCGTAGTAGTCAAACACTTCCTTTGATGTACCTGTGATGACCGGAGCATCCGGGAGCGCGATGTTCACGATCTTCCTCGGGCACTCTCTTCCGACCACCTGAGCCACCATGGAGCCCAGACCGCCGAATGGTGCGTGCTCCTCTGCCGTGATGACCACTTTTGCATTCTCAGCCGCACGGATCACCGCCGCCTCGTCCAGCGGTTTCACGCAGTACATATCCAGAACAGAGGCATGGATGCCCTCTTTTTCAAGAATCTGTGCAGCGTCCTTCGCCGGTTTTACCATTTCGCCGCATGCGATGATCGCCACATCGTTTCCTTCTTTATTTCCTTCTGTCACAACAGTCGCCTTATCCATCTCAAAAGGAACATTCCCCTCTTCGTACACCGGATCAACGGCATTTCTCCCCACACGGATGTACGCCGGGCTCTCGTCTTTTAAGAGTGCTTTCGTCAGCTCCGCTGTCTGGAGATGGTCACTGGGGATGTAGACGCGCATGTTCGGGATCGCGCTCATGGCCGCGATATCCTGCGCAGAGTGGTGGCTCATGCCCAGAGCGCCGTAGCTGACTCCGCCGCTGATGCCGATCAGTTTTACATTTGTATTGGAGTAGGCAACGTCAACCTTGCACTGCTCGTAACTCCTTGTAGAGAGGAAGCTTGCCGGAGATACCGCATAAGCTTTCTTCCCGCATTTTGCCAGGCCTGCCGCGATGCTGACCAGGTTCTGCTCCGCGATCCCGGTCTCCACAAACTGCTCCGGATAGGTGTCCGCAAAGGGAGTGAAAGATCCGCTTCCCCTGGAGTCGCTGCACAGCGCAACAATATCCTTATCCTCTTTCGCCGCTTCCATCAACACTTCACAGATCATCTGTTTGTTTGCTGTTTTTCCCATTATCTCAGCGCCTCCTTTGCCGTTTCCAGATCTTTCATGATCGTCTGATATTCTTCGTCTGTCGGTACTTTATGATGCCAGTTTGCCTTGTCTTCCATGATCGAAGAACCTTTTCCTTTGACTGTGTTCGCGATCAGGACTGTGGGCTGTCCCTTGACTGTCTTCGCCTCCTCAAACGCAGCGTGGAGCTGATCGATATCATTTCCGTCCGCCACATCGATCACATGCCATCCGAAGCTCCGGAAGCGCTCATGAAGATCGTCGTGTCCCATCACGTCCTCTGTGTTTCCTGAGATCTGCAGACGGTTCCTGTCTACGACCGCGCACAGGTTATCCAGCTTGTACTGGTGCGCCGCCATAGCGCCTTCCCATACAGAACCCTCCGCAAGCTCACCGTCTCCCATTACCACATAAACTCTGTTGTTCCTATGGTCCATCTTAGATGCCTTAGCCATGCCGACACAGACAGGAAGCCCATGTCCGAGAGAACCGGAATTCATCTCGATCCCCGGCAGCTTGTTGTTCGGATGCCCTATGTATTTTGAGCCGAATTTGCTGAAGTTCTCCAGTACATCCTCTTTATCGAGGAACCCTTTCTCCGCGAGGACCGCGTAATACGCCTCCATGGAATGTCCCTTGCTGAGCACGAACAGGTCTCTGTCCGGGTCGTCCATGTTTTCCGGGCTGATGTTCATCTGGTCAAAATACAGTTCCACCAGAACTTCCATCACACTCATGTCGCCGCCGATATGTCCCGCTTTTCCCGCACGGATGATATTGATCGTATCTTCTCTGAGCTGATAAGCCAATGCTTTTAAATTCATACTTCTACTTCCTTTCCTGATTCCTGTTCCGCCGGGGGCGTCCCGCCGGCCGTTTTTCCGGCCTGATGCCCTGCGCCTCTCCCGCGGCATGTTTTTCACTCGCCTCTTAAGTACGCCTTTACGTCCTCTTCGATCGGATCGTAGAGGTCCGGTTTCACTCCGATGTATTTACATGCCTCATACAGCACCGGAACTACATCCTTGTGGATACCTACGCAGTGGTGGATATACGGTCCCTCGACGATCTTCGCTTCCAGACGCTTGATGTTCTCCACCTCTACCCAGAGGTAAGTTCCCATTCCCTTCGGTCCATCCACACCTTTCGCGTTTCCGAGAAGGAGAGAGTACTCTCCGTTGTCCCCGTCGAACCTGCACAGGGTGACATCCCCGTGTTTTGCCTCTGCGGTCAGGCTTCCCGGATGATCGAAAGCGAGAGGATAGGTAAGTTCCGGCTTCTCCTTTGCCACAGATACCGGCCAGGGACCACAGTGCTGCAGGAGTTCTCCGTTCTCAATGTCAGGATGGCGGATCGTCCAGTCCGCAAAGAAGCTGCGCATCTCATCCATTCCGGCAGCTTCCACCATCAGAGCCGTAACAGCGCCGTGGATATCAGTCTCACAGACTACCGGGATGCCCTTCTCGTTGAGGATCGCGTTCGCTGCACAGGGCATGATGCCGATCTCGGTCTGAAGCGCGTTCCAGCACTGGATCGCTGCTGCCTGACAGCCATATTTTTCCACCAGGTTCTCCATTGCCAGGGCCAGGGCAGCCACGTTCTCAACCTCGTTTTCCTTGATCTTCACGATCATCGTCTCATTGATATAGGAAAGCATCCCTGCCATCTTTTCTTTGTCTTCTTTGACCGCCTTGATCTCTTCGGTCAGTTCTGTCATCGGGATCGGAGAAAGCTGGATGTTGAATTTCTCCAAAAGTTCTCCCTCGTTGCACATAGTGGTCCAGAAATCAAACGGTCTTGTAGATATCTGGAGGATGCGGATATTCTTAAATGTCTTCACTACGTTACAGACAGCCAGGAAATCTTTTACCCCTCTCTCAAATACCGGGTCGTTCAGACGGCAGTTCGTCAGATAGGTAAACGGAACCTGGAATCTCCTCAGGACCTTTCCTGTCGCAAAGAGTCCGCACTGTGTATCTCTTAACCGTACTCCATTGGGCTCCGGTCTCTCGTCAAGCGGTCCCCAGAGGAGTACCGGCACTCCCAGCCTCTTCGCAAGTCTTGCACAGACATACTCTGTCCCGAAATTGCAGTGCGCCAGCAGGAGTCCGTCCACTCCCTCCGCCTCGAATTTCGCCGCGATCTTCTCTACATCCTTGTCGTCATAGAGGAGTCCTTCCTCATTGATGTCCGTGATGTCAACGAAATCAACGCCAAGCTCTGTCAGCCTCTGAGCTGTGAGCCCTCTGAATTTCAATGCGTCCGGAGCGCTGAAGATGCTCCTTCTTGTCGGTGCATATCCCAGTTTGATCTTCTTCATCTTTGTTTTCTCCTTTCTTACCCGTTGCATTTTCGGATCCCTGACCGCTCATCTCCTCTCAGGGGAAATGAAGTCCGGATCTTTTGCTCCCTGTTCTTGATCTGATTTCAGTATAGCGGTGTCTTGACTTAATTTCATCGGATAATTAAGAATTATTTACTTAATTTCTAACTTAATCATTGAGTTTTCCAGTGAATCAGTACATAATATAATCAACTGAAACGAAAGGAGACTTAAGATTAAGCACATGGGGATCACAGCAAAAGAACTTGCAGGAAAACTGAACCTCTCGGCAGCCGCCGTGTCGATGGCGCTGAACAATAAGCCCGGAGTCAGCACCGCGACCCGCCGCAGGGTTCTGGATGCAGCGGAGAGATATGGATATGATCTTTCCCGCCTGTCAGATAAGAAGCGGACCGCTGAAGGTGAGATTTATTTCGTGATGTATAAAAAACACGGCGCTGTCGTTGCCGACACGCCGTTCTTCTCCCAGGTCTCGGACGGGATCGCCCTGGAATGTAAGAAGCAGGGACATAAGCTGAAGATCAGTTATATCTATGAAGAAGAGGATACCCTTCAAAAGCAGATAGAGGATATCCAGTATTCCGACTGCTGTGGGATCATCCTGCTCGGGACAGAGATGGACGCTTCTGACTTAAAGCCTTTCCTCGACCTTCCCATTCCCCTGGTCCTGCTGGACGCGTATTTTGACACAGTGCCCTGCGACTGCGTGCTGATCAACAATATGCAGGGCGCTTACCTTGCGGCGCGCCACCTGATACGCACCTGCCGGAAACAGCCCGGGTACCTCCAGTCCGCTTACCAGATCAGCAACTTTTCGGAGCGTTCCTCCGGGTTCTACAAAGCGGTCCGCTCCTCCGGCATGTCCGCCTCCAAGAGCATCACCCACCTGCTGACGCCGTCCGTGGATGGAGCTTTCGCCGATATGTCTGAGCTGATCAGGAATGGCGATGAGCTCGCTTCCTGCTACTTTGCGGACAATGACCTGATCGCAGTGGGAGCCGCAAAGGCGCTGATGCAGAACGGATACCGTATCCCTGAGGATATCTCCATCGTCGGGTTCGACAACATGCCGGTGAGCACGGTCATCGATCCTGCCCTGACCACAGTCCACGTTCCGAAGCAGTACATGGGCGAGGCGGCGGCAAGACGGCTCATCAGCCTGATGGAAGACCCCGGGCAGCCCCCTATCAAGATCGAGATCGACACCAGTCTGGTCTATCGGGACAGCGTAAGGAAGGATGTCTCCTGAAGGATTTGATATCTGCGATTTAAGATTTCCCTCCAGACCTGCCTGGCACCCGAAACATAAAGGGGACCTGCCGCGCGGAACATTCTCTGTGCGGCAGGTCCCCTTATACATTATGTGCTCATAACATTTTATTATCACGTTCTTATGCCTTTCTGCGTTTTCTCACCATCACACCGACGATCCCGGCAGCGCCTGCCGCTGCTGCGAGAAGGATCAGATAGGTTCCTGCCGGCGTCTCGTCACCCGTCTTCACCGCCGCCTTACCTGTCGCTGTAGCTTTGAGCTGAACAGATTTGATATCATCCTCTCCGTCAGATACCCATTTCCCGTTCTTATACACCTGCCTGTCAAACGTGACCTTGATAGTGTATGTCCCGTTCTTTGTCGCTTTCACAGTGGCCGTATAAGGTGCTTTCTTCCAGGTTCCGTCGGACAGCCCCTGCCATTTGACCGGAACATATCTCACATCGCCGCCGATCGGTTCTTCGATCTCCATCCCGCCGCCGACTGCGGTGAAGGTTACATTCCTGCCTGTCTTGATGATCTGTCCGTTCCATATCCCCGTGATCTTATTCTCACCGGCACCAGTCTCGATCGGATTTCTCAGAGTGGATGCCTTAAGCGCCTGGCTCGCCGCACTTGCAGCAGCAGTCTGGGTTTCTTTTACCCTTGTCACGATCTCATACGCTGTCTCTGCTTTCAGCCCCTCAAATCTCGCTCCCGCCTGCCATGTCTTTCCTCCGTCGATGGAATATTCCTGTCCGGTCTCTTTCTCCACTTCCAGAACTGTCTGGCTTCTGCTCTTTAATCTCGGAGCTTCCGGAGTCTCTGCCGGAGTTTTCTGTGTGGTGGCCACCAGCGCTTCACTCACGACGCTTTCCTTGTGATAGGCTGTCTCAGGAGTCTTTGTCACGATCCGATATTGCGTATTCGGAGCCAGATCCGCAAAAACTCCGCCCTCCTGCCAGTTCAGGGTTTCGGGCATCGTCTGTTCCTTGTAGATCGCATATACCTGTCCGCTCACCGCTTTCACTTCGATCCTGGTGTCACTGACCGAAACCAGTTCCGGTCTGCCCAGCGCCGCTGCCGCATATTTCTCAGTCGATACGATCAGAAGCTCGCTGATCTCTCCCGGCATCTGGTCCTCTGTCCCTGCGATCCGGGCTGCGACCGAATATTCCGTTCCTACCTTCAGACCGCTGAACACAGGAGATGTCTGCCAGTTCCACTGTTGATCCGAAGCAGCCATTCCTTCGCAGATCGCGTATTCCATCCCGTCCTCCGCTGCCACTTCTATCACATCTGCTCCGGCAGTTCTCAGTTCCGGCATATCCGGCGCTTTAGCTGCCGCCTTCATCGTCCTGACTGTCAGCGGATCACTCACAGGCGTATCCTCCCCTTTTCCTGCCATCCTCGTCTCGATCACATATTCCGTATCCGGGGAAAGCCCTTCAAATCTGCCGCTTTCCTGCCATTCCTTCTGGGCGATCCTGTACTCCTGTCCCTCAAGAGCCTCCACTTCAAGAGTTGTGTCTGTCCGGTTCACGAGCTCCGGTATTTCCGGTCGCGTTTCCGGCTCTTCTGTTACTGTCCCCGGTCCTTCTTCCTGTGGCTCCGGCTCGCCTGTTACCGGCCCAGGTTCTTCTCCCTGTGGCTCCGGCTCGCCTGCTACCGGCTCCGGTTTTTCTTCCTGTGGCTCCGGCTCGCCTGTTACTGTCCCCGGTCCTTCTTCCTGTGGCTCCGGCGCCTCCTCTGTTGTTACAACAAGTGCCTGTCCCGGTTCACCAGCCGCGCTGCCTTCCGAAGCCGCTACCCGGGAAACGATGCTGTATTCGGTCCCAGGAACCAGGTCTGTAAATGTGATACTGTCTTCTCCATTTTTCCATTGTACATCCGCAGGAAGTGTATCACCCGTATAGATCGCGTACTCCTGTCCCCGAACCGCCTGGACAGTGATGCTCGTACTGTCTTTCGCTGCCAGTACCGGAAGGGCCCCTGCCATTTTGACCGCTGCACTTTCGGAATATAGCGTCTCGCCATTCAGGCTCACTTTACAGCGATATACATTTCCGCCCAGATCCGCTGCTGTGACTTTGTGCTCGTAAACAGCTTTATCAGCTCCCGTTATGTCTGTCCAGGTGAAGGCAGGCTCTTTGCCCTCTTCTGCTTTCTGCCAAACACCCTGCTGCCATTGGTAAGTAACATTGTCTGCCGGCTCTGCCGTCACTTCAAACACCACCGTGTCTCCTTCCGCCGAAGACACATCTTCCGGCTGCCTGCTGATCGTTATTCCGGCCGCCTCCACCGTCATGCACATCCCCAGCGCCATGATCCCGGTCAGCAGCCACGCCATCATCTTTCTTGCTTTACTCATACTGCTCCCTCCTTTCATTGACAAATAACTTTCCTCTCCGCTCTTTTATTTTCTGATTATTTGTCATTTTTATCGATATTTTCTTACTTTTATTATACTATCTTAGTTCTTCTGCTACAATCCTTTCCTCTTTTTTACTTCTTATATTTTTCTTAAGGTAATGCCAAGGAGAGAGTTCTAACGTAAGAGATTGGAACGATCGCAAAGAAAGGACGGAAATCCAGTCCCGTCCCCGGATTCTGCATTTCCGTCCTTCGTTTTATTTATTTCATCATTTTCTTATCCTATCCGCAGCTTTACCAGGCTTCCTCTTCCCACTTCAGCACATTTCCCGTCTCCGCATCGATCTCAAACTCATATTCCATCCGGTTATACAGGATATCTCCCTCATAGATCACCCAGCCGTCGTCCCGGTCCAGTTCAATGGAGACGTCCTGCGCCGTGGCGCCGGGCACTCTCGCAAGAGCGATCTGCATCGCCTCCTCCATACTGAGCTGCGTGCCGGAAGAAGACTGTCCGGAATTCCGGGTACCGGAAGTGCTGTTTCCGTTATCCTGACTCTGCGCAGTACCTCCAGTTCCATTCTGCTCGGTATTGCTCTGCCCTGTGCTGTTCTCTCTCTGCGCATTTCCGGAAGACACGTTGTCATCTGATGTTCCGCCGTCGTCTGATGAAGTTCCGGATGATGCCTGTGTTCCCTGCTCACTTTTCAGCGCATCCAGTTCTTCTCTCAGGGAATCGATCTCTGCCTGGAGTTCTTCCTCTCTCTGCGCTGACGCGCTGTCTGTTCCTGTATTTCCGCCTGTCTGTGCCATGCTGCCCGAACCGGATCCGCATCCTGTGAGAAGAGCAGATGCCAGGATGATCCCTGCTGATAACATGATATATCTTCTCTTCATATGTCCATCCTCCTTCTTTATCCTGACTCCAGTATAAATGAGAAAAATTAAAGAAAGATTAAAACATCAGAAGATCTTTTCATTTTCTCACTGAACGTCACTCAGATAGTATTCCGCAAACTGCCTTAAAGCTTCTGTATTCTCCGAACTTACGAGCGCTCCGGCATACACCGGTTCATATATGACCAGTCCATAAGAATCCCATTTGGCACTACGCGAGAGATCCAGCCGTCCGTCCACAAAATAAGATTCATATTTCCCATAATCCTCTCCGAGGATCTCTTCCCAGTCGGCAAATGCCCCCTGAGCATCGTAACTGTCATAAAGTTCTTCCCCGCATATCATCAGATCCAGCGTCCCTGCTCCAAGCACCGTAGCACGCTTCATCGCAGAAGCAGAGTCATCACCTGAACTGAGCCCTGTATCCAGTGCTATGACCTCATTTTCACCGCCGGTCCCAAGCAGCTTTAAAAGATCGCTCTCAAACGTTTCCTGCCCTTCTTCTGTATTCAGATTCGTATCAACAACACCCACAGAAAGCAGCTCCACTTCCTGCATATTATGGTAAATCTGCATGCCCTGCCAGATGACGAAGATCAGGATCACCGGGACGAGAAGCCAGATCTTGTAGTAGGTCCAGAGGTATCCGGCCTTCTCCCCAAGGCTCATCCCCCGCAGCTTTTCAAGTTCTGCCTGCCTTTTTTCTTTCGGTGTCATATCAGATTCGTATTTTTGCTTCATTTCTGTGGTCTCCTTCTGTAACTTTTCATCGTCTGCTCATGCAAAACTTTTGTCAGATTTCCCGCATATACATGCCGCACAAAAACAGGCCGGGAAATAAAAGAGGGAAATACCGAGTCTTCAGTATTCCCCCGCTCTTTGAAATAACAAGACCATTATAAATGATAATGCCATCCTGTGTCTACACTATTTACTGATATTCTCCCAACAATTATTTATATCGGAACCAGGCATTTTCAGCTCATACTCCTTCATCCGCGCTCACTGCCTTTTTCGCCTGCCGCATGGATATCCTGTATACCACATACTGAAACAGGGCAATGACCGCACAGAGAGCTGCTTCCACAAATACGATCCTCATCTCAGCCTGAGTAAATCGTCCGTCATTCTGCCACAACATGAGTGGATACCAGAGCAGCATGAGCAGGCATCCCAAGATGGTCGGCAGCGTATAGACTCTGCGGAGCTGATCCGCCAGGATCTTCTTTATATGATCGTTATTTCCGCCCAGCTTTCTCACATCTTCAAAGACCTGTTTGTTCTTCACTGCCACGGTCATACATCTTGTATACGAGATGACCGCCACAGCAGCCAGGCAGATCGCAGCCACATAGACAAACAGCATGTAGAAGATACCGAAAGAAATGAACCCGTTATTGATGCTCAGGATCTTAAAGGAGGGCGTATATTTCCAGTCGCAGTATTCTTCGGAGTGCTCCGGGTTCGGTGTGACCGGATCTGCATATCCGTAATAGTCGTCCTCTTCCATTGCGATCTTCTCCTGATGTTCGTCATATCCTGTCAGCTTTAACATATCCTCGGACGCACGGCTGCAGTATTGTTTGTAAAGTTCTCTGGCAAAGTCATAGGAAGCATCCAGGTCCTCTACATTGAAAAGGATGTTTTTTACGATCATGTTCTCCGGGAGGTCCTGTCTCAGTTCCGCATAGTCCGCATCGCTGATCACATACCTTGTCAGCCCGTCAAGCAGCATAAATTCCTGAAACACGAATCCGATCTTTTCGTTTCTGACTTTTGCCATTTCTTTTTCATTGAGCTTTCCCAGGTCTTTTCCATTCAGCAGGACTTCTCCGCTGTCAAACGGCTTATATCTTGAAATGCAGTCCAGCAGAGTAGTCTTTCCGCTTCCGGATGGTCCCATAACAGCTGCAAACTCGCCCTTGTGGATCGTAAGATCAACTCCTCTTAATACCTGATGCTGATTCTTTCCCGTCCCATAAGAT
>DWXK01000055.1 GCA_019119205.1 Candidatus Mediterraneibacter intestinavium | reverse complement strand
TATACGAAACGGGGGATCGGGACATTTGTCTCGGAGGAGGAAAATATGTTTGAGAATCTGAAAAAAGAGATGGCAGAGGAACTTCTGAAAAATTTTATGCATGAGATGAAAGACCTGGGATTTCAGAAAGGCGATATTCTCTGCCAGGTGGCGGATTATAAGGAGGAGCAGGAATGATACTGGAGTGTAAAGATCTGACGAAAACATTTGTGGGAAAAAGAGCGGTTTCCAATGTAAATCTGAGCCTGGAAAAGGGCAGGATATACGGGCTGCTGGGAGAAAACGGAAGCGGAAAGACGACATGGATGAAGATGATCGCAGGACTTACGAAGCCGTCGGCAGGAGAGATCCTGTACAAAGACCATCCCCTCTGTTACAGGGATAAAGCGGAGATCGCCTACATGTCTACAGAGCCATTTTTCTATGATTATATGAAAGTTTCTGATGTGGGACAGTATTATGAGGATTTCTTTTCAGACTTTGACCGGGAAAAATTTACAGAGATCGTGGGAAAGATCGGGCTGGAAGACAATATGAAAGTGAGAAATCTCTCCAGCGGGATGAGCGCAAAGCTCAGGATAGCGGCGACTTTGTCAAGGAAAGCGGTCCTTTGTCTTCTGGATGAGCCTCTGAACGGGATCGACTATAAGGCTAGAGAAGAGATCATCTCCCTGATACTTGACGAGGCAGGCGAGGAGAATACCGTTGTGATCTCCACGCATCTGCTGGAAGAGGTGGAGAGTTTTGTGGATGAGGCGATATTTATCAAGGCGGGAGAGGTGTTGAAGGTGACAGATCTTGAGCAGGAGCGGATCACCAGCGGCAGGTCTCTTGCGGACATCTATATGGACATCATGTAAGGAGGAGAAAGAGATGGGAAAACTGATAAAATACGAGTGGAGAAAACAGAGGACGTCAAGAGTGGTGATCCTGATCAGTCTGGCAGCGTGCCTTGTCCTGTTTCTGGGAGGTCTGATCTTCCAAAACGATCCGGCCCTGGCTGTGGCTATCCTGCTGATGGTGTTCGGTTCCATATTTGTGCTTTTTTATACGGGGATCGAGAGTATCCTGGTCCTTAACAGAGATCTGAAGACGAAGCAGAGCTATATGCTCTGGATGGTCCCCAGATCGGTGTGGGAGATCCTGGGAGCAAAATACATCTGCGCCTTTTTACAGATGCTGTTTGTCTTCGGGATCTTTGTTGCGGCGGCGTGCCTGTGCACTGTTGCGGCGGTGCTCAGCGGCGGGGGTATCCGGGAGCTGGTGAAAGCAGTGGAATCACTGGTGCGGTCGATGGCGAATGTGAGAGTGGACTGGGGCATGATCCTGATCGATCTGATCTGGTTTGCAGTGAGCATGCTCATTGGCTGGACAGAGGTGATCCTTGTGGGATTCCTTGCGGTCATTATATCCAGAACGGTACTGATCCGTTCAAAATTTGCGGGAGTGCTCTCAGCGGTCCTCTTCTTTGTGATCATCTTCCTGATCGAAAGAGGCATGTCCATGCTGGGGACACTTCCCTGGGGAAATGTCTCAGGGGCTGCGCCCGGGCTGGAGATCTGGCAGATCGTATACTATCTGCTGATGAGCGTGATCCTGTTTCTGGTATCCGGGTGGCTGTCGGAGAAAAAACTCAGTGTATAGGCGCTGCGGGGAGGCTGCCTTTGGTCAGCATTTCGGAAAGAAGGCTGACATATCCACCGGAAGCGGCGCTGTAAATTCCATATTTTCTCCGGTGACAGGGTGTATGAAGCTCAGTCGGAAGGAGTGGAGGGCCTGGCGGGAGATGAACTCCATATCAGGATTATAGAGATAATCTCCCACGAGGGGATAGCCGATGTATTTCATATGAACACGGATCTGATGGGTACGGCCTGTCTCGAGAATGAGAGAGACAAGGCTGTGCCCGTTTTCTTCTTTTACCACGCGGTAGTGGGTGACCGCGTTTTCCCCGTGTTCCTGATCGATCTTCCGCTCGATCAGTGACGTCCCTGCCCGTCCGATGGGCGCGCTGATCGTACCCTCCGGCGGTGTGATGCTGCCTCTCACTATGGCAAGATATTCTCTTGTGACTTCGTGGCGTACTGCCATGCCGGAAAGGATACTGGAACTGACCATGTGCTTGGCGATCACGGTCAGACCGGAGGTGTCCCGGTCCAGACGGTTTGTACACCGGAAGATGAAAGGCTTTCCCTGCTGATCATAATAATGCATAAGCGCGTTCGCAAGGGAATTCCGGTAATTGTTAAGAGAAGGATGGGTGGGCATCCCTGCTGGCTTGTTGACGACGATAAGATCCTCGTCCTCGTAAATGATATCCAGGGGGAGATCTGCCGGCGGGATGTTGGGAGAGGACTCGTTTTCCTGGATATGTACCGTGAGCACGTCTCCCTCAGAGAGCGGAGTTCTCATATAGGACCAGGTCCCGTTGATAAGAATGCTCTCGGGCATTTTTTTGAGCTGGGTCAGGTTCTGGTAGGAATAACCCTTTCTGCGCAGGAATTGTTCGATGCGGAGATTGTTTTCTGTATTTTTAATGGTGTACGTGATGATTCGGTCCATGGGATGCCTTTCTGTCTGAAGATTCTGAAAATGCTTTTAATTGGTGCCGTGTACTTTTGAAAAAGTGTCAGGCACCTTTTGAAAAGGTGTCAGGTACTTTTTCAAAAGTACACGGCACCTATGAATCATATCACATTATCTTGAAATAGTGACACGTTTCTGGAAATTTTATCATGTCTCTTTGTAACTGTTTTTCCTATAATGATCACAACAAAGATAAAACAAAAAGGAGGAACGTTTTATGAAGAAGAAAAGAGTGCTTGCATTTGTACTGGCAGCGGCGATGGTCGGAGGACTGGTGACAGGCTGCGGCAGTTCAGGCAGTTCGGATGGGGGAAGCAGTTCATCTGACAGCAGTGAAGCGACAGGAAAGGTTTATTACCTGAACTTCAAACCGGAACAGGCTGACCAGTGGGTGGAACTTGCTGAGCAGTATACAGAAGAGACCGGAGTACAGGTTGATGTGCAGACGGCGGCTTCCGGCACATATGAGTCACAGCTCAAGTCAGAGATGGCAAAGGATGAGGCGCCGACTCTGTTCCAGGTAAACGGTCCGGTCGGACTTGCAACATGGAAGGATTACTGCTACGACCTGTCAGACAGTGCAGTGTACAAAGATGTTTCCAGCGATGATTACGTACTCAAAGACGGGGACCAGGTACTTGGTGTCGCATACGTGATCGAGACATACGGGCTCATCTACAACAAAGCGATCCTGAACGACTATTTCGCTGCTGACTGGTCTACAGTGAAATCTATTGATGATCTGAACAGCTTTGAGGCGCTCAAGACCGTGGCAGAAGAGATCCAGGCGCACAAAGATGACCTTGGAGTAGAAGGGGCATTCACATCTGCAGGAATGGATTCTTCCTCAGACTGGAGGTTCAAGACACATCTTGCAAACCTGCCGATCTACTATGAATACAAAGACAAAGGCATCACATCCACAGATGCGATCGAAGGTACATACCTTGACAACTACAAACAGGTATGGGATCTGTACATCAACAACTCAACCTGTGAGCCGTCCATGATCTCTTCCAAGACAGGCGAGGATGCGGCATCCGAGTTCGCTCTGGGTGAGGCAGTGTTCTATCAGAACGGTACATGGGCTTACAATGACATCAAAGATAATGAAGTGGCAGACGAAGACCTTGGCATGCTCCCGATCTATATCGGTGCGGACGGAGAGGAAGATCAGGGACTCTGCACAGGTTCTGAGAACTACTGGTGTGTAAACAAGAACGCATCAGAAGAAGATATCCAGGCAACCCTTGACTTTATGCAGTGGGTAGTTGAGAGCGATACAGGACGTGACATGCTGGCAAATCAGATGGGATTCGTGACACCGTTCACAACATTCTCAGATTACCTTCCGTCCAATCCGCTGGTGCAGGCGAACGAAGAGTACAACGAAGCGGGCAAGACTCCTGTAAGCTGGAACTTCACGACAATGCCGTCTGAGAACTGGAAGAACAACGTAGGAAGCGCACTCCTTGAGTACGCACAGGGAACAGGAGACTGGGACGGCGTTGTGACAGCATTCGTAGACGGATGGGCAACAGAGTACGCAGCAGCAAACGAGTGATCCATATCATAATACAATAAGGAAATTTTAGAGGATTTCCTCCTGAAGGTTTCGAGAAAAGGGCTCCGGCAGTTTTTGGCGGAGCTCTTTGCAGGAAGGAGAGGGGAACATGCAGAAAGCAATAAAGAAATATTTTCCAATCTTTGTACTCCCTACGATGATAGCGTTTGTGATCGGATTTCTGGCTCCGTTTATCCTTGGAATCTATCTTTCGTTTTGTGATTTCACGACTGTAACGGATGCGGAATTCATCGGGATCGATAATTATCTGAAAATACTGGGAGACAAAGAGTTCATCCATTCGCTTTGGTATACGGCGCTCTTTACGCTTGTCACGGTCGTACTGATCAATGTGCTTGCCTTTGCGGTGGCTCTGCTGCTGACAAAAGGGATCCGTGGGACGAATATATTCCGGACCGTGTTTTTCATGCCGAACCTGATCGGCGGTATCGTGCTTGGCTATGTATGGCAGCTTCTTTTAAACGGAGTGCTTGCCAATTTTGAGAGGACGCTGACTTATTCAGAGTGGTTTGGATTCTGGGGACTTGTCATACTGATGCTCTGGCAGCAGGTGGGATATATGATGATCATCTATATCTCCGGGATCCAGAACATCCCGGGCGAACTGATCGAAGCGGCAAAGATCGACGGGGCAAAGCCGTCGCAGATCCTGCGCCATGTGACGATCCCCATGGTCATGCCGTCCATCACGATCTGTACATTCCTGACACTGACAAACGGATTCAAGCTGTTTGACCAGAACCTTGCGCTGACAAACGGTGCGCCGTCCAAGATGTCCGAACTGCTGGCGCTGAATATCTATAATACGTTCTACGGCAGAGCCGGATGGGAAGGCGTCGGACAGGCGAAGGCAGTTATATTCTTTATCATTGTAGGAGCGATCGCACTGATCCAGAACAAGCTCACTACTTCCAAGGAGGTGCAGCAGTAATGGGAGCAAGAAAAGCAAAACACGGCTGGCCGCTGACCATATTTTTTACGATCGTGAGCCTCCTGTATGTGTATCCGATCGTGCTGGTCTTCATTAATTCGTTTAAAAAGAAAGCATATATCAGCAAGTATCCGTTCAAGATCCCGACCGGAAATATGTTCGTGGGGCTTGAGAACTACATTCGGGGGATCGAGCAGACCGGGCTGGTCGAAGCGTTCGGGTGGAGCATCTTTATCACAGTATTTTCTGTGGCTGCGATCATCCTCTGCTGCTCTATGTGCGCGTGGTACATCAGCCGAGTACACACAAAAGTGACGAAAGCAATTTATATCCTTTGTCTGTTTGCGATGATCGTTCCTTTCCAGATGGAGATGTATACACTGTCAAAGATCGCGAACATGCTCCACATGGGAAATCCCTGGGGTATCGTCATCATCTATCTGGGGTTTGGTGCAGGCCTTTCGGTCTTCATGTTTACGGGATTTATGAAATCCATCCCCCTGGAGATCGAGGAGGCGGCGATGATCGACGGATGTACGCCGCTCCAGACATTTTTCCGGGTGGTCATGCCGATCGCGAAACCGACCTGCATTACGGTCGTGATCCTGCAGGCAATGTGGATCTGGAACGATTACCTTCTGCCGTCCCTTGTGCTGGATCAGAGGAAATATAAGACCATCCCGATGGCAGTGCAGTACTTAAAAGGCGGCTACGGCTCCGTTGATATGGGAGCCATGATGGGAACGCTGGTGCTGGCGATCGTACCGATCATCATCTTCTACCTGTTCTGCCAGAGATATATCATCGAAGGCGTTGTGGCAGGTGCCGTCAAAGGGTAAGGTGGAAAGGGCACGAAGCCGGCGTGCCATGCTGCATCGGGGTGCGGCGCCCGCTTCCTCAGCCTTTTTGGAAAATGATAAAGCCGGGTCAGACACTCGTCCAGCGGGACTTCTGTCTGACCCGGCTTAACCATTTTCACAAAATGTCTTCGTCTGCTCCGATCGGAACAAAGAAATTTTCCTCCTTCCCGGCCGGAGGACCCAGGAAGGCAGCTCCCGGCAGCGCTTTGCGCAGCCGGGACCGCCTCCTTCCGTCCCCTCCCCAATACCTTCCGGCCGGAACAGCTCAGCCGTGGAACATGCGGTCCTCCCGGGAGAAGACCGATGCATACCGCTCCAGCCCGAACCTGTGGACGAAGAGTTCGCATTTGCACAGAAATAGAAAATAGGGATTCAACCCTTCACCGTACAGGCTCTCAAAATTCCCCTGCCCTTTTGAGATGATCACATCAGCGTCCAGCAGGACACGGCGCGCCTCTCGGCTCAGTTCCGAGAGGACTGTCCCGGGGGCGGCGCTCCCGTTCCCGATGCAGGGGATGAGCCCGGTCAGCCCGACTGCCCTGGCATCTTCCATGGTCGCATCGTTGATCACGTCCTGTCCTCTTACGATGGCGGTGATCTTAAGATCAGGGAACTCCTCTTTGAGATGGCGGATGAAGATCTTATCCAGAACGATCTCCCCACAGTTGTCGGTCAGGTAGACAAGGGTGTCTGCGCTGCGAAGATCAGAGAGGAAATCCTGGTATTCTGTCTCCGGTACTTTTTCGCCGGACGCTTTTTCCAGAAGAGAACCCAGTACAGATTTGTCTACATTTTCCACGGCGGAGAAATCAATATAATTTCCGGCACAGACATACTTGATACATTCTTTCAAAGGATCTTCCGAGCCTAGGATCTGATGTTCGATCTCCTCTTCCATACTGAGGAGCAGGTCGTTATACAGCTTTTTCTGTCCGGAGAGATCTTCTGTCTGCCCCCAGAACTTCCGGTGCAGCGTGTCGATCTTCTCCGCCAGGGCCGGTGCGGATTCGGACTGCCCGTATAGATACAGTATATGGAGTACCTGATGTATATAGTCGGATTTTTTTTCTTCGTCAGGGAACTGACGGATGAGTTTCTCCTGTTTTGAGAGGAGACAGGAGATGCACATGGAACTTGCATGCATGGAGAATCACTTTCCTTTCTTGTAAAGTATAGTTTATTATATCAACTCACAGAAGCTTTTTAAATACTAAAAGAGCGTTCCTCCATCCTGATGTGGCACGGGGAAATGCAGGAAGAAGATGCTGCCGCGGTGTGAATGGATACATCCTGCCGGCGCTGGATTTATAGGAAGACTTATATTATAATATTTTACATGGCGGTGCATGAGGGATATGACGCTCCGGTACAGACAGGATTTATCTGAGAAAGGAATGGGAAGATGCTGACAATTTTGATCGTGGATGACGAGAAGCTGGAAAGGAACGGAATCAAGTTCCTGCTGAAGAGAGAGCAGGAAGAATTCCGTATCCTGGAGGCGGCGAACGGAAAGGATGCGCTTGGCGTGCTCATGAGAGAGCCGGTGGACATCCTTTTTTCGGATGTGAAGATGCCGTATATGAGCGGGCTGGAACTGGCGGGACATGCCAGGGAACTCTATCCGGGTCTGGAGATCGTCATCTTCAGCGGCTATAACGACTTCTCCTATGCAAAGGAAGCACTGCGCTACGGCGTGGTGGATTATGTGCTCAAACCGGTAGACCCGGAAGAGTTTCACAGGACACTGGAACGTGTGATGGGGCACATAGATGTGAGACAGGCAGAGGAAGCGGAACAGACCAGACAGGAAGATTATCTCCGAAAATATTTCTTTATCAATTACCTTTACAGCGGGAACCGTGAAAATCTGGATCAGCTGGAGAGATTTTTTGACGGAGGGAGAGAGGCGCTGGACCAGTGCAGGCGGATGATCCTAGCCGGCGCTTCCAATGGATTTTTTGAGACGGAGGAAGAACATTTTATCGGAAATCTGAAAGAGCAGTTTCACAGAGATCTGGGATATATCAATCTGAATTCAAACGAGTCATTATTTTTGTTTACAGAGAAATATACGGATTACCGACAGCTTGCCCAAAAGCTTTATGAGTTTTTTCGGAAGCAGTATGACTGTGAGTGTTACTTTGCGGTCAGCGTTCCTTTAGAAAAGATAGAGGATGTGCCGGAAGAGTTCCGGAAGCTGGAGTCGCTTCTTGAGGAACAGTTTTATCAGCCCGGGCAGCATGTACTGATCAGCGGAGAGGAAGCAGAAGGGGAGGAAGCTCCGGCGGAGGATTCAGAGCTGATGGACCGGATCAGCAGCGAGATACGTCAGAAAGATGTGATCCACCTCAAACAGGATTTTGGAAAGCTGGAGCAGAAGTACAGGGGAAACCGGCAGTTTTCGGAGATGTATGTCAAATTTGTCTTTTCCGGCATTTTAAAAGAACTTTATGAACAGCTCTCGCCCGGGGATGAAAAGGTCCTGTCGCGGAAAGTGGACAGACTGTACCGGTGCAGGAAGATACAGGATGTGATCGGCATCGTATCGGATGCGGTCTCAGAGTTTGAGACGAGCATGAACGAGCAGAAGGACGGGATGAGAGAGGAGATCGCGAAGGTAAAGACCTATATCCAGCACCACTACAGCGAGAAAAATATCGGCGCGGAAGAACTGTCCGGCATGGTCTACCTTTCCCCGGGATATTTGAGTGCTGTTTTTAAGGAAGAGACGGGGGTGACCCTGAACCGTTATATCCGGGAAGTGAGGATGGAAAAAGCGAAAGAACTCCTGGAGGGGACGAACATGAAGATCACCCAGATCGCGAAGGAAGTGGGATTTTCCAACAGCTCCTATTTTTGCAGGAGTTTCAGGGAATTTTTCGGAAACTCACCCGAGTCGTGCAGGAAAGGAAAGATGACAGATGAAGAAGCTGCTCCAGTCGTTTAAAAACCTGAAATTCCGATATAAGCTTACTCTGCTTGTCCTGGCGGCAGGTCTGATCCCTGTGTCGATCATCGTGGTGTACATGCAGAGCGGGATGATGAACCTGCTCCATGAAAATGAGGTCGACAATCTGGAAAAATCTCTGGAACAGGCTGTGGAGACGATCGAGAACCAGGAACAGATCTATGAGAATCTGGTAGATTATCTTTCCTATTCTCAGGACCTGAGGGACATCCTCACAATGGAGCCGCGATCAGATTATGAGACTTATACAGAGTATGTGGATGTGGCAGACCCGCTTCTCCAGATGCCTCAGCTCTACCACAGGGAGATCCGTGAGATCACCCTGTATGCAGAGAGCATCGAGGTGCCCCACGGCAACACGCTGATGCCTCTTTCCAGAGCGAAAGAGCAGGAGTGGTACAGCCAGCTTGAAAGCGGGACTCTCATGCAGTGGACGGTCACGCGCGGAGCGGATCAGGAGATCACTGCATCGAGAAAATTTTATGACGGCGATGACATCACAGCCGTCCTTTCCATGAGCCTGGATTACCGGGCTGTTCTGGAGCCGTTTACGAATCTCCTTCTGGACAACACGGGAGGCATCGTCCTGGACGGCGACGGGAACATGGTGTATGCGGGATATTCGCTGGATGAGGGATACCGGCCGGCTCAGTCGGAGTCCCTGGAATATATTCAGGAGAACTATACCTGTTCGATCCGGGAGATGGAGGGGACAGGGTGGATATTCTGTATGTACCGTCCGACCGAGATCATCACCCGTTCGGCGATGGACCTGCTGGCAGGGAATATCCCTCTTGTAGGGATCTGTATCGTGCTTCTGGTCCTCCTTGGCTACCTGTTTTCCCGCCGGATCGTCTCCTGTCTGGAGCGCCTGACGGAAAATATGAACCAGATCCATCTGGGATTTCGAAAGGTCACGGTGAGCAGCAGCTCAAATGACGAAGTGGGAGTGCTCATCCGCTCGTTCCGTCGGATGATGGACCAGATGAACCATTTGATCTCAGAAGTATATGAAGGGAAGATACGGCTGCAGAATTCGGAGATGAAGGCGCTCCAGGCACAGATCAACCCCCATTTTCTATATAACTCCCTTTCTATCATCAACTGGAAAGCTCTGGAGGCGGGCGAGGAGGAGATCAGCAGGGTCACGCTGGCGCTTTCCACTTATTACCGGACCAGTCTGAACCGTGGGGAGACCATGACCACGGTGGAAAATGAGCTGAACAATATCCGTGCATATCTGAAGATACAGCTTATCATGCATGATAATAGTTTTTGGGTAAAAGAAAATATTTCTTTAGATACGGAATCTATGAATCTGCAGACACCGAAGCTGATCCTTCAGCCTTTCGTGGAAAATGCCATCGACCACGGCCTCGACCTGTCAGAGAAAGAAGAGAAATGTCTCACTGTCTCCGTGAGAGAGGATGAGGATTCCATCCTGTTTGAGATCGAGGATAACGGGGCAGGAATGGAAAAAGAAAGGGCTCAGGAGATCACGAGCTACCAGTCAAAAGGGTACGGAGTCCGCAATGTATGTGAACGGATCCGGGTCCTTTACGGTGCGGCGGGCAGCGTGCGGGTGGACAGTTCTCCGGGTAAGGGGACGAAAGTGACGATACGGATACCGAAAAAGACAGAAAAGAGGATGGAATGAAGAAGAACAGATTGATCTTTGCGGGGCTCGTTTTTGCGGCACTTCTGCTCATCGGGTTATGTGCCTATAACGGATATGGCAAAGCAGCGAAGGGAGAGGGAACCGCTCGCGGGGCTGTCTCTGATACGCAGGGAAAGAAGGAAGCGCAGAAAGAGCAGCAGTGGGATGAGGCGGAGCATACCCCGCTGGGAAAATATCCGGAGACTGTAGAATATACCCTGGGTAAGATCTCAGGGAACAACAATTCAAATCTTCCGGTGGGGGATACGTATGAGGACAACGCCTACACCAGGTATCTGAAAGAAGTGCTCAACATACAGAACGAGGACGTGTTCGAACTGGAGACAGACGGGTCTTATGAGGAAGCGCTGGAAGTGGCGATCGCGGACCGGGAGATCCCGGATGTTCTGGTGGTGAACGGGTGGGATAACCTGGAGCGGCTCGTGGAAAACGGGCTTGTGGAGGACCTGACACAGGTATATGAGGAATGTACTACCGATACGATCAAGGAAATGTATGAGAGCTACGGGGAAGACCTGCTGGGTTCCGCCACGTTTGACGGGAAGCTCTACGCGTTCCCCAATACCGCCATTGACGACGGAGAGATGCTGCTCTGGCTGAGGACAGACTGGATCGAGAAACTGGGGCTGGAAGAACCCCGGTCCATGGATGAAGCGATGGACATCATCCGCGCGTTTGTGGAGGAGGACGTATCAGGAGGCGGGCAGACCGTGGGGCTGGCTTGCAGCACGGAAGTGATCGCGGGATCCAGCGATACCTACGGTGTGGATGGTATTTTTACAAAGTTTGGTTCTTCCCCGGAGAAATGGATCCTGGGGGAAGACGGGAAGGTCGTATACGGTTCCCTGACGCCGGAGACCAAAGAAGCACTCGGCTATCTGAACCGGCTCTATGAAGAAGGGATCCTGGACTCACGTTTCCTTCTGAGAAAGCCGGAAAATATTGACGAGCTGATCGAGGAAGGACGCTGCGGTGCGGTCTTCGGGCGCTGGTGGGCACCGAACAACCCGCTGAGTATTTCTTACAGCGCAGACAGTACGGCAGAGTGGAAGCCCTATCTTTTTGAAGAGGATATCGCGGAACGTCCGCAGACATTCGAGTCCTATGACGACTGGATGTATGTGGTGGTACGCAAAGGATATGAGCACCCGGAGATCGTGGGAAAATACGTGAGTGCCATCTTTGACTATGCACGCTATGAGGACGACCGGTATGCCAGTGAAGTCAATGAGTATTTTTCTATCAATGTAGATCCCACGGCGCGCCCCATGAACATCAATGTGGATTATGCAGACGCTCTGTATCGGTGCGGGGAAAATCTGCAGAAGGCGCTGAACGGGGAGATTAGCGTGACGGAACTCTCCGGGCTTGAGAAGTCCTATTATAATACATGCCGTTCTTATCTGAACGGGAATCTGACAACGGCAAACGGCTGGGCAGCTTATGCATCCCGCATCCAGGCAGTGGAGGTGCTGAATGCAGCGGATGCAAGGAAGATCCCGCCGATCTCCATGGGAAATGCGGACGGGGAGATACCTCAGAGCCTGCAGGATCTGGAGCGGGAGACATTCCTCCAGATCATCGCAGGAGAGAAACCTCTGGATTATTTTGACACTTTTGTGGTAGAATGGTACGAAAACGGCGGCGCCGAACTGACAGAATCAATAGAGAGGAATATAGGATAATGGACATTAATCAGAGACTGACAGAAGAACTGAGCGTGAAACGCTGGCAGGTAGATGCGGCGGTGAAACTGATCGATGAGGGGAATACGATCCCATTCATCTCGAGATACAGGAAGGAAGCGACAGGTTCACTAAATGATGAGCAGCTCAGAAAGCTGTACGAGCGGCTGGTCTATCTGCGCAACCTGGAAGACAAAAAGGAACAGGTCATCGCCAGCATTGAAGAGCAGGGGAAGATGACCGAAGAATTAAAGCGGCAGATCCTGGCAGCAGAGACCCAGGTGGCGGTGGACGACCTTTACCGTCCATACCGTCCCAAGAGACGCACCCGCGCGACGATCGCAAAGGAAAAGGGACTGGAACCCCTTGCCGCTCTCATCACTCTCCAGAGAACAGGAGAGCCGCTGGAGAATGCGGCGAAGGACTATATCTCAGAGGAAAAGGGCGTGCTGACGGCGGAAGACGCCATCGCAGGTGCAAAAGACATCATCGCAGAGTCCATTTCCGACAATGCGGACTACCGGAGCTGGATCCGGAAAACGACCATGAAGAAGGGCAAAGTGACTTCCGCTGCCAAGGATCCGGAGAAAGAATCTGTCTATGAGATGTATTATGAGTTCGAGGAACCAGCAGCGAGACTGGCGGGGCACCGGATCCTTGCCCTGAACCGGGGAGAGAAGGAAAAGTTCCTTACCGTGAAGGTGGAGGCACCGGAGGATGAGATATTAACTTATCTTGAGAGAAAGGTGATCCGTTCGGAGAATCCGTATACATCCCCTGTCCTGAAGGATGTGGTGGAGGACAGCTATCACCGTCTCATCGCCCCGGCGATCGAGCGGGAGATACGTAATGAGCTGACAGAGAAGGCAGAGGACGGAGCGATCGAGGTGTTTGGGAAGAACCTGCACCAGCTCCTCATGCAGCCGCCCATCGCGGGACATGTGGTCCTGGGCTGGGATCCTGCGTTCCGTACAGGATGCAAGCTGGCAGTGGTGGATCCCACCGGAAAAGTGCTCGGGACGACAGTCATCTATCCCACCGCGCCTACGACGCCGAAGAAGATCCAGGCGAGCAAAGACCTACTCAAGAAGATCATCCCGAAGTATGACATCTCTCTGATCTCCCTCGGAAACGGGACTGCATCCCGGGAGTCCGAGCAGTTCATCGTAGAACTCTTAAAGGAGATCCCGGAGAAAGTGCAGTATGTCATCGTAAACGAGGCGGGAGCGTCCGTCTACTCGGCGAGCAAGCTGGCAAGCGAGGAGTTCCCCAAGTTCGATGTGGGGCAGCGCAGCGCCGCTTCCATCGCGAGACGGCTGCAGGACCCTCTTGCCGAACTGGTGAAGATCGACCCAAAATCTATCGGCGTGGGGCAGTACCAGCATGACATGAACCAGAAAAAACTGGGAGAATCCCTGAACGGCGTGGTAGAGGACTGTGTGAACAAAGTCGGCGTGGATCTGAATACCGCATCGGCACCGCTTCTGTCCTATATCTCCGGTATCAGCAGCACTATCGCGAAAAACATCGTGGCATATCGGGAAGAAAACGGAAGGTTCACGGACCGGAGAGAACTGCTGAAGGTACCAAAACTGGGACCGAAGGCGTTTGAGCAGTGCGCCGGCTTCATGCGCATCCAGGGCGGAAAGAACCCGCTGGATTCCACCGGTGTCCATCCGGAGTCCTACAAGGCGGCGGAAGAGCTGTTGAAGAAGCAGGGATTTACCCCCGAGGATGTGGCGGAGCATCGTCTGACAGGACTTTCGCTTACGATAAAGGATTATAAAAAGACAGCGGAAGAGCTGGGGATTGGAGAGATCACGCTGCGGGATATCGTAAAGGAGCTGGAAAAACCGGCGAGAGATCCCCGTGATGAGATGCCCAAACCGATCCTGCGCACGGATGTTCTTGAGATGAAAGACCTGAAAGAAGGGATGGTCCTCAAGGGGACGGTGAGAAATGTCATTGATTTCGGTGCATTCGTGGATATCGGCGTGCATCAGGACGGTCTCGTCCACATTTCCCAGATCACGGATAAATATATCAAACACCCGCTGGAGGCGGTGAGTGTGGGAGACATCGTGGATGTGAAAGTGATGAGTGTGGATCTGAAGAAAAAAAGGATCCAGCTCACGATGAGAGGAATATAGTATTCAAAAGGGACAGGCACGCGTGCAAAGGTGTCTGTCCCTTTTTGCAGAGCTGTCAGATTTTTCTGACTCTTGCCCTGAGTTTTGGACCGATGGCTGCTGCAAGGATGATCTTAAGCACGTCCCCGGGAAGATAGGGGATGACGCCCGCAGCAAGAGCTGCGCCAAAGGGCAGGTTCATCTGCCCGGCGAGCCAGAGGGTGCCGAAGGTATAACATATGGCGAGTCCCAGTATCATTCCGGCGACAGCAGCAGACTTTTTGCCGGGAAAGCGTTCTGTAAAGAAACCCTGGAGCAGCGCGATGAAGAGAAAACCAAGCAGGTATCCGCCTGTAGGACCGGCAAGTTTCCCAAGCCCTCCGCTAAAACCGGAGAATACAGGGAGACCTGCCGTGCCCAGGATCAGATAAAGGAGCACGGTGGCAGTCCCGCATTTCCTCCCCAGTATGTATACCGTGATATAGACCACGAAGTTCGTGAGGGAGAGTGGGACCGGGCTGACCGGCAGAGGGATGGAAAACGGACCGAGAATACAGAGCACTGCGGTCATGAGACCGATCAGGGTCAGTCTTTTTGTTCTGTTCCGTGATGTGGTTTCAGGAGAAGTGATATTATCCGGCATGTTGTATCCCTTTCTATCGTAAGATCATTTTTGTATCATATTGACACGACCAGGGACAAGTATACAGATTTGAAGGATGATTGTCAACTTAAAAACAAAATAAGTTAACAATCTGACACGGGGTGAGTAACTAATATGATAATGGCGCGGTTTTTTCACAAAAATGTTATAAATACCTTTCTCGCCCTGTGTTATAATATGAACATTGATGCGGGATGATATCACTGCGGAGGATGGAATAAAATTCAGGGAGATCGAAGATGTTTGGATATGTTACCATATGTGAGCCGGAACTTAAAGTTAAAGATCTGAAAAAATACAGGGCATATTACTGCGGACTGTGCCGTATCCTTAAAGAGGATTATGGATTTATGGGGCAGATGACCCTGACCTATGATATGACGTTTGCCGTGATCCTTCTGTCATCACTCTACGAGAGCCAGACCGAGACACAGATGCACCGGTGCAAGGTCCATCCAGTGAAAAAGCAGTTCATGCTCACCAATGAGATCACCTCTTATGCGGCGGCGATGAACGTCCTTCTTGCCTATTATCATATGGAGGATGACTGGCTGGATGAACGAAAGATGAGCAGTTTCATGACGAAGAGCCTGATCCATAAAAAAGCGGAGCGGATCAGCGGGCAGTTTCCCCGTCAGAGCGGGGCGATCCGGAAATGGCTGCGGGAGCTTGCTGTCTGCGAGGAGGAAGAAAGCACGGATATTGACCGTACTGCCGGATGCTTTGGACACCTTATGGAGGAACTCTTCGTATATAAAGAGGATATCTGGGAAAAGAACCTTCGCCGGATGGGCTTTTTCCTTGGGAAATTCATCTACATCATGGACGCTTATGAAGACCTGCCGGAAGACATGGAAAAGGGAAGATACAATCCGCTGAAAGACATATACGGGCAGGAAGACTATGAGGAGCGGATGCACCAGATACTCTGTATGATGATCGCGGAGAGCACGGCTGAGTTTGAGCGGATGCCATGCCTTGTAGATGTGGACATTTTGCGAAATATATTGTATGATGGTGTCTGGAGTCGTTATAATAAGATACAGATGAAGAAAAGTGAGGAACGAGGGAAATGACAAAGAATCCATATGACGTGCTCGGTGTATCACAGAACGCGTCTGATGATGAGATAAAAAGGGCATACCGTGATCTGACGAGAAAGTATCATCCGGACGCCAATGTGAACAATCCGCTTGCAGATCTTGCAGAGGAGAAATTTAAAGAGGTACAGGAGGCGTATGATGCGATCATGCAGGAAAGAGCTTCCGGCGGCAGTTCGGGAGGATATTCTTCGGGCAGTTCAGGCAGCTATTCCTATGGCGGTTCGTCTTCTTACGGCTCATCGGGATCTTATGGGGGATATGGAAATACTCAGATAGATCCCAGGCTGCAGGCGGCAGCAAACTACATTAACAGCCGAAGATACAGGGAGGCTCTGAACACACTGGACCAGGTACCGGAGCGTTCTGCGATGTGGTATTATTTGAGCGGCTGCGCCAATGCGGGGATAGGAAATAATATCCTTGCCAGAGACCATGCGGCGCAGGCGGTGAATATGGAACCGAATAATATGCAGTACAGACAGCTTTTGAACCAGCTTGATTTCAGCAGCCGTAGATATCAGGGGAGTCCTTATGGGAGTGGTTACGGTCCGGGAGGATCTTCCTGCGGAACCGGAAATATGTGCTGTGACCTGTTTATCGCAGACCAGCTCTGTGAATGTATGGGAGGAGATCTTTGTTCATGCATGTAAAGGCTAAGACGATGGCCTTCGGCGGCCTGCTGCTTGCACTGTCCGTTGTGTGTATGGCGCTTGGCAGTATCATTGAGACAAGCACGCTGTTCTTGCTGGCGGCAGCATCCTTTTTCGTAGGGGTCGTGATCCGTGAGTTCGGGCTCAGGATTGGTGCCGCATTTTATATCGCAGCTGTTTTCCTCGGATTTATCACAGCGCCGAATAAAATTTATGTGCTGACCTTTGCGGCGATGGGGTTTTATATCTGGGGGATCGAAGCGGTATTCCGCTGGCTGGAGAAACGACCGCATGCGCGAAACCGCAGGATGCTGTTCTGGATCGCAAAATACGTGATCTTCAATATCATGTATATCCCGATCGTGATCGCTTTTCGGGATATGCTGTTTTCCAGTTCTATATCTGACGCCGTTCTGATCGGAGTGGTCGCTGCCGGACAGATCGCCCTTCTGATCTATGACCGTGCATATGAATATGTACAGGTTTATGTGTGGGGGAAGATCAGGGGAAGGATAATGTCATAAGTGTGTAAGATTAAATAAGGTGCCGTGTACTTTTACAAAAGTACACGGCACCTTT
>DWXK01000054.1 GCA_019119205.1 Candidatus Mediterraneibacter intestinavium | reverse complement strand
AAGTACATCCTTCCAATCATCCCCCAATGGTTTTTTCCAATCATCCGGACACAACTCCCAGACAGCTTTCGAAAATCCGTATTCCCATACTTCTGCGTCTGTTAAAGATATTTTTCTTTTATTACTTTGTATGACTCCTTCCGGAGTAATCACGCCGATATATGTATCGACTGGCTGCGGATACTTTTTCCCTTTCACACGTCGGGATGTCCTTTTATAGAGATAATACGAATCTCCTTTTTTCTTCACAGTAGTTCCCTTTGTCCGATACTTCTGAACCCAATCCGGATATTTTTTCTCAGTTACTGGCATAATGTCCTCCTTTCAGTATAGGTGGAGCATACCTATACTATATAGACATTGTACCTCTACAGGAATAAAAAGTCGAGAGTTATACGCGTATTTGTATAACACGTATAACCCCCGATAAAATCCAATCTTCTTATACTTTTAAAAATCTTTCATGAAACAACCCTGGCACAGAAATGACCGGGCTTGACTTTTCCGGGAAAATGCACGAAGATGGAAAGTAACAGTGGGGATTTGCGAATGGAGCGAGATGTACTGTGATGACGGAAGTGACACGGGAAGTGGACATGGAGAGAACTGACTTCGGAAGGAGAAAGAAAAGATGAGTGGATTTTACCGGCAGCTAAAAGAGGCGATGAAAAGCGAACAGGGGGATATCTATACGGAAACGGTGCTCAGAGGGGTACATGCCGGAGAAAAGAGGATCCTGCAGGGAAACAGTCTCCAGGATGCCGGAGAAAGAGAAGAAGACGGAGGAGATGTATTCCGGGAGCGCATCGGGAGACAGCCCAAACTGATCATCTGCGGCGCAGGGCATGTCTCGGTTCCGATCATAAAGATGGGAAAAATGCTGGGATTTGCGGTGACCGTCCTCGAGGACCGGCCGAGATTTGCGGACAATGCCAGGGCGGCAGGGGCGGATACGGTGATCTGCGAGGCGTTCGAAAAGGCACTGGAAGGTATACACGGGGATTCGGATTCCTGGTTTGTGATCGTGACCAGGGGACACCGATACGACACCATCTGTCTTGAAAATATCCTGCATAAAACTTATGCCTATGTGGGGATGATGGGCAGCAGGCGCCGGGTGGCGATCGTGAAAGACCAGCTTGAGGAAAGCGGGATCAGCCGGGAGACCCTGGATGCCGTACACACGCCTATCGGGCTGAAGATCGGCGCGGAGACGCCGGAGGAGATCGCGGTGTCTGTCATGGCGGAGATCATTCAGGTAAAGAACAGCCGGGAAAAAGGCGGCGGATATTCCGGTGAGATGCTGGGAGCGCTTGTATCTGAAGAAGGAAGGAAGAAGGTGGTTGCAACGATCGTCTCACGGAAAGGTTCTGCTCCCAGGAGCGTTGGGACGAAGATGCTGATCTTTGAGGACGGGACAACGGTGGATACGATCGGCGGGGGATGCGTGGAGAGTGAGATCATGCAGAAAGCGCTGCTCATGATGCGCGCAGGAGAGCCCCGTTTCCAGGTGTGCCGGGTGGACATGACCTCGGATGCCGCAGAGGACGAGGGCATGGTCTGCGGAGGCGTTGTGGAAGTGATGATGGAGGCGTCGTGGTGAAAATAAACTCATGGAAGAAAAAAGAAGTCAGGATCTTAAAAGGAAATATTGTATACAGCAGGAACAAAGATGAACTGGAGATCTGTGAACACAGCTATCTGGTCTGTGCAGACGGAAAAGTGGACGGGATCTATCAGACTCTCCCCTTCCGCCTTGGAGGCAATCCGGTACGGGACTGCGGGGACTGTCTGATCATCCCGGGGCTTACAGACCTGCACATCCATGCGCCCCAGTATTCTTTCCGGGGGATGGCGATGGACCTGGAACTTCTGGACTGGCTGGATGCATACGCCTTCCCGGAGGAGATGAAGTATGGGGAGATGGAATATGCCGGGAAGGCATACAGCATTTTTGCGGAGAATATGAAAAAGAGCGCTGTGACCAGGGCGTGTGTCTTTTCTACCATCCACAGACCGGCCACGATGATGCTGATGGATAAACTGGAGAAGACAGGGCTTGTCACATTGGTGGGAAAAGTCAATATGGACCGGAATGCGCCGGAGGGGCTGTGCGAAGAGACCGAAGAGTCACTTGCAGAGACTGAAATCTGGCTTGAAGAGGTGAGAAGCAGGGACTACAGGAATACCGGTCCGATCCTCACGCCCCGGTTTGTGCCTTCCTGTACTGACCGTCTGCTGGAAGGGCTGGGAGAGCTTCAGAAAAAATATGCTCTGCCGGTACAGTCCCATCTGTCTGAGAATCCCAGTGAGATCAGATGGGTGAGCGAGTTGTGTCCCTGGTCAGGATTTTACGGAGACGTTTATGACCGCTTCGGGATTTTCGGCGGAGAATGTCCGGCAGTCATGGCACACTGTGTCCACAGCACAGAGGAAGAGATACTCAGGATGAAAGAGAAGGGCGTGTTTATCGCCCACTGCCCGGAGTCCAATATGAATGTGGCTTCCGGGATCGCGCCGGTGAAGCGCTATCTGGAAGAGGGGATGAATGTTGGGCTGGGGAGCGATGTGGCAGCAGGGAGCACGGAGAACCTGTTTGCCGCCATGGCACATGCTGTCCGCGGGTCCAAGCTGAGATGGTGCCTGCAGGATGAGAGCAGGAAGCCTCTGACCGTGGAGGAAGTGTTTTACATGGCGACCCGTGGAGGAGGAGCCTTCTTTGGGAAAAACGGCAGCTTTGAACCCGGGTATGAATTCGATGCGGTGGTGCTGGATGACAGCAGGCTTTCCCATCCCCAGGGACTGAGCGTAAGGGAAAGGCTGGAGCGGATCATCTATCTGGCAGATGAGCGGGAGGTGCGTGGAAAGTACGTTAGAGGGAATGAATTGTTCTTTTATGGATACAATATATAGGCAGAGCGCCTGCATTTTGTACAAAATCAAGTACAAGCCTGTTTTTGATAGCGATTATCAATAATAGGCTTGTCTTTTTTTTAACATGATGATATACTAGCGCATGAACGAGGCCGGGAACCTTACGGACCGGCTCCATAAAACAGCAGTGCCATCGTATGTGGGCACTGCCCTGAAACATTTAAAATAGATTTCACGAGGAGGTTTTTACAGATGGCAAAAGCAAGTTTTGACCAGTGGGCAGGCTTCAAAGGACACCTCTGGAAAGAGGAAGTCAATGTGCGTGACTTCATCCAGCATAACTACACACAGTATGACGGGGATGAATCTTTCCTGGCTGATCCGACAGAGGCGACCAATAAACTTTGGGGAGAACTCTCCAGACTGCAGAAAGAAGAACGTGCAAAGGGCGGAGTCCTTGACATGGAGACAGAGGTTGTTTCCGGTCTGACAGCATACGGTCCGGGATACATCAATGAGGAGATGAAGGACCTGGAGCAGGTCGTAGGCCTTCAGACAGACAAGCCATTGAAGAGAGCATTCATGCCTTACGGCGGAATTAAGATGGCGGAGCAGGCATGTACGACATACGGATATACGCCGAGTGAAAAACTGCATGAGATCTTTACAAAATATCATAAGACACACAATCAGGCTGTGTTTGATGTCTACACACCTGAGATGAAAAAAGCGCGTCACAACAAGATCATCACAGGTCTTCCGGACACATACGGAAGAGGACGTATCGTAGGCGATTACCGCCGTGTAGCTCTCTACGGTATCGACTACCTGATCGAGAAGAAACAGTCTGATTTCATCGAGTATGAGAGACACGGAATGAAGGGAACGGATTTCCGCCTCCGCGAAGAGATCGCAGACCAGATCCGCGCGCTCAAAGAGATGAAAGAGATGGCTTCCGTATACGGATACGATATCTCCCAGCCGGCGACGAACGCAAAAGAAGCGGTACAGTGGCTGTACTTCGGATACCTTGCAGCGATCAAGACACAGAACGGTGCTGCGATGAGTGTGGGCCGTATCTCTACATTCCTTGACATCTATATCCAGAGAGATATGGAGAAGGGGATCCTGACAGAGGAGCAGGCTCAGGAGCTGATCGACCACATCGTTATGAAGTTCCGTATGGTAAAATTCGCAAGGATCCCGTCCTACAACGAACTGTTCTCCGGTGACCCGGTATGGGCAACACTTGAGATGGCGGGAATCGGAATGGACGGACGCCACATGGTGACAAAGAATGATTACCGTTTCCTCCACACACTGGAGAACATGGGACCGTCACCGGAGCCGAACCTGACAGTGCTTTACTCTTCACACCTGCCGGAGAACTTCAAGAAATATGCGGCTTATATCTCTGTGAAGACAAGCTCCATCCAGTATGAGAACGACGATGTGATGCGCCCGGTATGGGGAGACGACTATTCCATCTGCTGCTGCGTATCCGCAACAGAGACAGGAAAAGAGATCCAGTTCTTCGGAGCCCGCGCGAACCTTGCAAAATGCCTTCTCTACGCGATCAACGGCGGTATTGACGAGAAGACAAAACAGCAGGTATCCCCGCTCTACAGACCGATCACATCCGAGTACCTTGACTTTGACGAAGTCATGGAGAAATACGACCAGATGATGGAGTGGCTGTCAAAACTGTATGTAGATACACTGAACATGATCCACTACATGCATGATAAATATTATTATGAAGCTGCAGAGATGGCTCTGATCGACACAAACGTGAGACGTACTTTCGCGACAGGTATCGCAGGATTCTCACATGTTGTCGATTCCTTAAGCGCGATCAAGTACGCGAAAGTAAAAGTGATCCGTGACGAGGACGGCATTGCCACAGACTTCGAGGTGGAGGGAGACTTCCCGAGATACGGAAACGACGACGACCGTGCAGACGATATCGCGGTATGGCTGCTCCGCACATTCATGAGCAAGCTGAAAAAGTGCCACACATACAGAAATTCCGAGCCGACAACCTCTATCCTTACCATCACATCCAACGTTGTATATGGTAAGGCGACAGGATCCCTTCCGGATGGAAGAAAGGGCGGCGAGCCGCTGGCTCCGGGAGCAAACCCGTCTTACGGCGCAGAGATGAACGGACTTCTCGCATCTCTCAACTCAGTGGCGAAGCTTCCTTACGAGCAGGCGCTTGACGGGATCTCCAATACGCAGACCATCAGCCCGGGAGCGCTGGGACATGATGACGACGAGCGTAAGAACAATCTTGTACACGTTCTCGACGGATACTTTGATCAGGGAGCACATCACCTGAACGTGAACGTATTCGGTACAGAGAAACTGATCGATGCGATGGAGCATCCGGAGAAGGAAGAGTATGCAAACTTCACGATCCGTGTATCCGGTTACGCTGTGAAGTTCATCGACCTGACAAGAGAGCAGCAGCTCGACGTGATCGCAAGAACCTGCCACGACAGAATGTAAGAACAGCAGTCCGGTTTTAACCGGATCGCGAATGATCTATTGGGGACGTAGTAAGATCTCATTTCACTACGTCCCCTTTTGTGACGGCGACGAGCCAAAGTCCGGGCTTGTTAAGGACTGCCCTGTCCCGGTTGAGACTGCAAAGATCAGAAGAGGATCCTGAAGGTTTATTTTAGCCCGATCTGGTCAATATTCACATAGTGGGACGCATTGAATTTTAATTTGGGACACGGAAGGCTTCGATCAGGGATACAGCTGAATTGATGTCCAACGTGCCCCGGAAGGAGAGGAAATGGAAGGTTATATTCATTCAACAGAAAGCTTCGGCTCAGTGGACGGCCCCGGAGTACGTTTTGTTATCTTTGTCAGCGGATGTCCGATGCGCTGCCAGTTCTGCCATAATCCGGATACATGGAATATACAGGCGGGAGAAAAAAAGAGCGCGGACGAGCTGCTCAGACAGGCACTGCGTTACAGGTCATACTGGAACGATGGAGGCGGTATCACGGTCAGCGGAGGAGAGCCGCTCATGCAGATCGATTTCCTGACAGAACTTTTCCGGAAGGCAAAAGAACAGGGGATCCATACGACCATTGATACGAGCGGAGCGCCTTTTACCCGGGAGGAACCGTTTTTTGGAAAGTTCAATGAACTGATGAAATACACGGATCTTCTTCTGGTCGATATCAAGCATATTGATGAGGAACAGCATCAGATCCTTACGGGGCGTACCAACAAAAATATCCTGGATATGGCAGAATACCTGTCAGAGATAGGAAAGCCGGTCTGGATCCGCCATGTGCTCGTGCCGGAGCGGAGCGATTAT
Organism: Candidatus Mediterraneibacter intestinavium; assembly: GCA_019119205.1. Taxonomy (GTDB): domain Bacteria; phylum Bacillota; class Clostridia; order Lachnospirales; family Lachnospiraceae; genus Mediterraneibacter; species Mediterraneibacter intestinavium. The sequence continues at coordinate 2,108 of DWXK01000054.1, read as the reverse complement.
GATGAGTATCTGGAAAGATTGAATCAGTTTATTAAGACATTAAAAAATGTCGAAAAAGTCGAAATACTTCCATATCATACACTGGGTGAATACAAATGGAAGGAACTGGGATACGACTATCCGCTGGCGGGGATCGAGCCGCCGGCTAAGGAGCGGGTTGAGAACGCGAACCGGATACTGGGAACAGCTGCTAAGCTGTAGGGGCGGCGCAGGCTGGATATTGCCGGGAACCGGAAATATATGAAATTAATCTTTTTTTCTGAGAGGATTCGTTGTAAGATAAAATACGTATGCGGAGGAGCGGTCTGCATACGTATTTTTGTCAAAGAGGAGAGGATAGAATGAATAAGAAGGAAGTTTTGGAGATCCGCAAGCAGTTTACTCCGCGCAACTGCGCGATCACAAGGATCTGCGGCTGCTATGTGGACCACGAAAAGAATAAAAAACTGGAGTCAAAAGACGCATTCCTGTCTCTTCCGGAGGAGGAAGCGTTTAAATATTTTGATATCTTCAAGAAGACATTGTCGGGAACGATAGGGAAAAACATGCTGAACATGGAGTTCCCGCTGGATGCGGAGATGCCCGGAGGAAACCAGGAGTTTCTTCTGAAACTGCGGGACAGCAAGCTGGAAGATGATATGCTCCTTGAAGAGTTCTACGATAAAGTGATCGCTACATATGAATATGCGGAAAATTATTACATTATCCTGATCCATGCCATGTATGATATTCCGGGAAAATCTACGGATGACCTGGAGATGTTCGACGCTTCCGAGGATGTATATGAATATCTGCTCATGAGCATCTGTCCGGTATCCCTGTCAAAGGCCGGGCTGTGTTATAATGCAGAGGACAACCGGATCGAAGACCGGGTGAGAGACTGGATTGTGGATATGCCGGATAAGGGATTCCTTTTCCCCGCGTTCAATGACAGGAATACAGATCTTCATTCTGTACTCTATTATACGAAGAAATCAGAGGATCTTCAGCCGGAGATGATCGAACAGCTTCTGGGGGCGCAGATGCCTATGTCCGCGGACACACAGAAGGAGACCTTCCAGATGATCATCGAGGACACTCTGGGAGAGGATGGGGATTATGAGACGGTGCGGAACATCCATGAGACGCTCAATGATCTGATCGAGGAGCACAAGGAAGAACCGGAACCCCTTAAGCTGGACAAGACAGACGTGAAGAAGATCTTTGAGCAGAGCGGCGTTTCCGCTGAGAAGATGGAGAATTTTGACCGCAATTACGAAGAAACTGCAGGAGAGAAGACGTCTCTTCTGGCCTCCAATATTGCAGAGACAAGAAAGTTTAATATCGAGACGCCGGATATCATCATCAAGGTAAACCCGGACCGCGCCGACCTTGTGGAGACAAGGATCATTGACGGGCGTCAGTGCCTTGTGATCCCTGTGGATGACCATATCGAGGTCAATGGCATCAATGTCAGGACGATGAAGTGGAACGGGACGGAAGAGAGAAGGACGGAGGAAGAAGAGGGATAAAGGTCAATACTGGACAGAAGAAAGGGGGGACGGTGCATCAGCTGCGCCGTCTCCCCTTTCTTCAGGATAGAAAACCGGGCTCACTTCTTTTTTGCAGACAGCCCGAGAAAATAGTCGGAGGATACTTGATAGTATTCACATAACCGGATCAGATGCCGTATGGGAAGCTCGTTGGCGCCGCGCTCATAGCGGGCGTACATCGTCTGGGAGGTGCCAAGATAGTCAGCCACCTCCTGCTGTGTCCGGTCATTGTCTTCTCTCAGTTCACGCATGATCTGTACATATGTTTTTTTCATAGGTCCCTCCCTTTTCCTGTTCCTGAGTGCGGTGTGGACTTCAGCCTTCCGGAAATTACTATTCACAGCTTCCACCCACATGCGCACTCGTCGCCTCTATGAGGCTCCAGTCCCGCTCCTTACGGAGCTAAGACTGCTTATGAGGGTGGTGTGACTGCTTCACAGTCACATATCAAACTTGGCAGCAGGTGCTTACGTGCGAGCACGACGCATCTGTGACCAAGTCTGATACGGCTGTGAATAGTAACTTCCGGAAAGCAAAATACCACAGTAAAGAAATTTACTATTGAATTTAGTAAAT
>DWXK01000053.1 GCA_019119205.1 Candidatus Mediterraneibacter intestinavium | reverse complement strand
AAAAAGGACTGTCCTGAAAACATTATTCAGAGACCTGCTATAAACAAGCATTCCAAATAAGGTCGCCTTTTGGTGGGCTTATTTCTTTCTCTATTGTAAAATTTAAGAGGATTATTTCGTCTGAATGATTACATCCCCCCTAACTTTTCTAATGAACGAATATTTCTATTTATTATCTTCTCTTGATTGATAACAGAGTAGTGATCTCCCCCAAGGTCGCGATAAGGAACTTTCTCTTTTAGTATATAAGTGGTACACCTAAGGAGCTAAAAAATCAGTCTGTTGCACGGGCTTGGAAGCATCAATCCCCTTCCGACTTTACTCGGCACCTCAAGTGTACCACTGTCTAGAATATAGCCAGTATTCCATTTTCATTTATTGTGGTGAGATTTTCTCATAATTGTCTGTTGCAAAGTAGATAAGCAATCATCTATAGAGCAATACCTCCCTCTGACTGCACGTTTATCCTAATATCATCTTATCTCCTGTTTCTATCTCACTCCTCGATCTCCCCCAGGATCCTGAGCGGTTCTTTTCTCAGCACCTTTCCCATATATCCGGCAGAGACTGCTGCCGACGCCGCCAGCAGGACTGTTCCGGTCGCACAGGGCAGGAGAGGCCCCGCCTGTTTTGCTTCCGTTTCGGGTTCCCTGTCTGCGATCACATTGTCACTGTACATCCGGTCAAACTCGATCGTATCTCCCGCGCTCTGAGCCGCCTTCCCGGACGCCAGCCACCCGGCAGCGCTCCCGACGGCACATCCTGCAGCACTCAGAAGGAGCACCCCCGTCAGGATGGACGCTGCGCACTGCCGCTTCGTCCGCCCCATAAGGCGTTCCACAGCGATCCTCTCCCTCTGTCCTGTGATAAACAGGCTGGAAAAGAAACACAGAATCATGACCGCCATCACACATCCGCTTATCAGGAACACCACGGACATGAGCTTACGGTTCTCCAGATTTTCCTGAAGCTGTGTGTATCCCATATCATAAAACCGGATCTCCAGCTCATCGATCCCCAGGGCATCCCATTTCTCCTGGAACTCTTCGATGGTCCCGTTTGAGATCTGGAAGGATGTGGTGGCGCCGCTCATCGGATACCAGCCCACGACGTTATTCTCCCAGGAATCCTCCGGCACTGCGTTCCAGGGGATCACCACCTCATTTTCCCCGGCGCTGTAACTGCCGGATCCTTTGTCCTCCGCCGTGTAGATCCCCACGATCTCATATTCCTGTTCGTTAAACACTTCATAGAGTTCTCCCTCTGCATTCAGTATATTGCTCAGCTGACAGCCGCCTGCGCCCAGAATGGATGCATCCCCTACCGAGCGGGAATAATCAGCATAGTAAAGAGGAAGTATCAGAGTATCCCCCAGTTCCTTTCCAAGGCGCATGGCAAGGTTCTCGGGGATAAGGCATACCTTCGCGCCTTCTTTATACTCTTCTTCCGTGATGTCCCGCCCTTCCGTGATCTGCGCTTCATTGTTATAGAAATGCATGAGAAGACAGGTTCCGTCCGTGGGCTGCACCGGGATCGTATGCATGGCCAGGTCCTGATAATGCTCCATCTTAAGCCACCGTTTTCCCCGCTCTGTCTCAAAGAAGCCGTCTGTCACTTCGTCATAATAGCGTTCCTCTTCATTCACCGGATCATAGACCTGTTCCTTTTCCATCGTATACTGGCTGGAATGGATCCCATAGGCGAGCCAGTATTCCTCCACCTCTTCCCCCTCGCTGACCGCCGGACCATGAGCGAAATTCGCCATATAGACCTGCATCACATACTCCTTCCCTGCCTCCAGTACATCTGGAGTCCGGCTCTGATGGTCGCAGAGGTAAAACAGTTCCCCCTCCTCCATCGTCCCGTCGATCGTGCGGACGACGCGCATGAGCAGTGACGGATACATGGCTCCGGTCTCCACCGGAGCAGCGACCACAGTCCCCCAGTTCGGGCTTCCGATCCCGTCGTAGAGATCCTCGATATACGCCCCGAAATACGGGCGCTGTTTCGGCTCCAGGATATAATCAGCTCCGTCAAGATCCGCCAGCACGTCATCATCGATCCATTCTCCGAAATATCCTGTATTGTAGTATTCGTATGCCTGTTTCTCGGGATCCCAGCTCGAGCCCGTCTCTGTCCCTTCATATTTCTGCTCCACAGTGCCAATGGTCGTAAACTTCTCATCAAACCCCTGGAGTTCATCGCTTCCCATATACGCAAACGCACCTCCCAGCGCCAGGAAAAAGGCACACACTGCGATGAGTAAGAAAAAAAGGATGCTTTTGAGCGGGCTTCTCCTCATCTGTTTTATACTGTAATAAAATGTCATCCTCACCACCTCACAGTCCGTGCTTCACGGTCAGCCTGCCGTCCTTCATGACCATCTGGACATCCGCGCGCTCTGCGATCTCCCGATTGTGCGTCACCAGGATGACTGTAAAATCCCGGTCATGGGCAAGAGACCCGAGAAGTTCCACTACGTTCTCCTCGTTCTCTGTATCCAGGTTCCCCGTGGGCTCATCGGCGAGCACGATCTTTCCTCCGGACGCCATCGCACGGGCGATGGCTGTCCTCTGCTGTTCTCCCCCGCTCATCATACGCGGATATTTTCCGAACTTTTCTTCGCCGATCCCTACAGCATTTAGATATCCCTTTGCCTGTTCCCCCGCTTCTTTCCGTGACATTCCCTGTATCTCCAGGGGATATCTCACATTCTCCAGCGCAGTGAGCAGGGGGAAAAGGTGGAACGCCTGGTAAATGACCGCCACCTTCTCCCTTCGGTACGCATCCCGGTCGATGGCACTCAGGTCTTCCCCGTCTACCAGGATCCGCCCTTCATCCGGGCAGTCCAGTCCTGCGAGCAGAGAAAGAAAGGTGCTTTTTCCGCTCCCTGACTCTCCGGTGATCGCATACAGCGTCCCCGTCTCAAAAGTGCAGGAAACATCCTTCACCGCCTCCACGGTCTGATATTTGTTCTGATATGAATAACTCACTGATTCTACTCTGATCCGTTCCATATATCCCTCTCAATCTCTGTGCGCGAGCACAGCCGCAATACTGAATCTTCCGAATTTCCACATGGCAGCCGCGGCTCCCAGCATGTAAACTGCCATATATGTTCCCCACACCAGCAGCATGCCTCCAGGGTCCACCGCTCCCGCTGCCGCCGCCAGAGCGGCTCCGGCCAGGGAGCCCGCAAGAGCCGGCAGGATATGTTCCGCAAAGAATAGGCTCCCACCGAAATATCTCCCGGTTCCCAGCGCCCGCATGACCGCATATTCTTCCCTCCGGTCCTGAAAGAGAAGGCTTGGGATGATATATCCCGCCGCTGCCACGATGAGGAAGATAAACGGGAGAAAACTCTTCAGCAGCACCCGGCTCCTGTCCGCACTCTCCATAGAACGGATAAAGACCGAGTCTGTCAGCTTCACACTGATGCCGACATAAGAATTTGGAGATCCGTAAATGATCTCTTTCAGCCCGGCGTCTTCCAGTTCCCGCTTCAACTCATCCAGCCTCATCGGGTCTGCCGCCTTGAAAGACAGGGCAGACGCAAAATACACGATATCATTTCTTTCGTAGATGCTTTTCACCACATCCAGGGGAAGCAGCACGTCCGGATTGCCTCCATCTCTCCCCTGGATCTCTTTATATGTCCCCGAGACATGGAACACTTCCGGCGTCAGTTCTTCCCGGGTCAGCGTCACACCGGCAAGTCCCTGGGAATACCTCTCAAGATCGAACTGCATGTCCTCTCCCACCGTAATGCCTGATTCCCGGGCAAAAGACTCACTCACCAGGCAGGCATCGCTGCTCTCCTGGAACTTCTCCCAGTCCATCCCGCTCTCCCAGGCGATATCCTCTTTTGTCATCCCCTCGATGCATTCCATCCGGTTGACTCCGACGAGCGTCACATCGTCCGGGACACCTTCCGCTTCTTCCACACTCCCGCTGTTCTCCATCTCCCCCATAAGTTCCGCGCTCTCTGCGATCTCACTGATCAGGGACGACGCATACAGGTCCTCCAGGACCTGATGAGAGATAAAAAGCCCATGGTTCAGTTCACCGCACATGTTCCATATCTCGCCTGTTATCGTAAACTCCTCCGGAAGTTCCGCGATCATGCGACTGGTACTTCCGATATTTCCAAGATAAAAAGCCAGCACCATCACACTGAGGAGGCTCAGCACCAGATTCAGGATGCTTTTTCGTCTGTGCCGGCGGATATTGACTGCCACGATATGGATGCCTTTCATGGCGCGCCTTCGCCGTTCCGGTATCTTCCCCGGGCTTTCCCCGGGATCTTTACGTTCACAGATGATCTTTACGTGCGGACCTGCCTCGTTTTTTACATTTTTCTCCACCACCCGCACCGCCGTATAGGTATCTGTCCCCATGAGGAACTGGGGATATCTTCCTTTTTTGATCATGCGGAATCTCAGCCCCTGTTCTGACGCATATCGTCTCAGTTCCCGTTCAAACATGCCGGCTGTATTGACCGGACCGTCCGCATAAAAGGAAAACATCCTCTCCTGCTCCTCCTGGACTACCTGCTTATAATCATCGATGAAACGGGCGAATCCTCCTCCGTTCACAGACATGCTCTCCATCTTTTCCAGATAGCCGTCCACATCCACATTTCCATCCTTCTCTTTATGGATGCTGCCGCAGACCGCGATCGCCGCCTGGAGCTGGCGCTGATGCCGCTCAAGTTCTTCCTGCTGCCGCGCCGCCGCTTCCTGTATGGAAACATTCCCGTTTATCACATCCTCGATCTCTTTCAGGGGCATATCCAGCATCCGGAGCATTTTGATCAGCTTCAGCCTGCGGACATCCTCCTCGGAATAATCCCGGTATGCATTGCCGTCTTCCCTTGCCGGTTCAAGCAGCCCCTGCCGCTCATAATACCGGATATTCTGCCGGGACATCCCTGTCAGTTCTTCTACCTGCTTTGTATTCAATCCCACACCTCCCGCATGACTTTTATGACCTTCTGTTCTGAAAACCGCGATTTTGTTTTCTCCATATGCCCATGTTAAAGTATATAACCGGTATACAGTCAAGCATTTCTCTTTAAATTTTTTTATCCCGGGTAAAAATGACCCCGGCTCCGTCCGGCTCATGCCATGCAGCTCGATTCCGCTTCGCTTCATCTCGCTCACGGGCTGCGCCCTATGCAAAAAGAAAAAACAGCCCTCACTCGTGCAAGCACGGTGATTGCTGTTTCTTCTTTTTGCGCATGGCTTGAGCCTAGCCTGCAAATTTACTCCAATAACCCTGGATGAACAGGAATATTACGATCAGTGGGATGATGTAGGTCACGTAGGGTCTTACCCATTTGGGGAATTTGGGACCTTCTCCGGAGTTGGCTTCTTTCAGGAAGTTATCCCATCCCCAGCCGTAACGGGTCGTGCAGAACAGTACATACAGCAGACTGCCGAGAGGCAGAAGGTTATTGCTGACGATGAAGTCTTCCAGATCCAGGATCGCAGAACCCTCGCCGAACGGCTGGAACCCGCTCAGCACGTTATACCCGAGCACGCACGGCATGGAGAGCAGAAGGATCGCCACCAGGTTGACCGCCACTGCCTTTCCTCTGGAGCATCCGGTCAGGTCCATGGCGAAGGCAATGATATTCTCGAACACGGCGATGATCGTGGACGCTGATGCGAAGAACATGCACAGGAAGAAGATCGCTCCCCAAAGCCTTCCACCTGCCATGGAATTAAAGATGTTCGGCAAGGTGATAAAGATCAGATTCGGACCACTGTCCGGATTGACCCCGAACGCAAAACTTGCCGGGAAAATAATCAGACCGGAGATCAATGCAACACTTGTATCCAGGACAGTGATCGCTACCGCCTCTCCCGCAAGCCTTCTTTTCTTATCTATATAGCTTCCGAAGATCGCCATAGCTCCGATCCCGAGGCTCAGCGTGAAGAATGACTGGTTCATCGCCGCGGAGATCACTTCCAGGATCCCTGCCTCTTTCATTTTGCCAAAATCCGGCAGAAGGTAAAACTTCAGTCCTTCTCCCGCACCCGGCAGCATGATGGAACGGACCGCGAGAACGATCAGCAGGAAGAGCAGAAGGACCATCATGATCTTTGTGATCCCCTCGACACCTTTCTGAAGCCCCAGCCTCACGATCCCGAAGCACAGTACCACGACAACCGCCATACACACTGTCATAAGGAACGGCTGTCCCATCAGTTCGCCGAACTCTCCCTCGATCTGCGCCGCATCCATTCCCTCAAAACTTCCTGCCGCCATCTTGAACAGATAGATCAGGAGCCATCCGCCGATCGTTGTGTAGAACATCATCAGCAGATAATTTCCCGCAATTCCAAACCATTTATACCAATGCCATTTTGTTCCCAACGGCTCCAGCTTATCAAAAGCCATCGCGATACTGCATCCCGAGCCGCGCCCGATGGAGAACTCCATCACCATGATCGGAAGCCCCAGCAGCACCAGACAGCACAGATAGATGAGCACAAATGCCGCTCCGCCGTACTGTCCTGTGATGTATGGAAATCTCCATACATTCCCCAGTCCGATCGCACATCCCGCCGAGATCAGAATGAATCCCAGACGGGAAGCGAAACTTTCTCTCTTCATCAATTTTTCCTCTCTTCCTTATAAAAATCATATTATCAGCGGTTCTCCGAAGGTTCCTCCGCTGTCTCATAGAATGCCTTCATCGAACTCACGACCATCTGAAACGTCAGTCTCGCCGCATATTCCGGACTTTTATCTGCTCCGTCTTCCAGCCACGTCTTGACAAATCCAAGACATCCGTTCAGGCAGAATGAATAGAAATATTTCATTTCCTCCAGCTTTTCCGGGAACATTTCAGCAAGCATATCCCTGCTGTTTTCCTCCAACAGCTGCTCGATCTGACGGATAAACCCGATATCCCCGTGGGGTCCCACAAGTGCACATCCAATCTCCCGGTTCGCAGCAAGTACCTGAAAAATGTCCTGGATAAAATACAGCATTTTATTTTCCCGGATATCAATAGGATGTTCCCGGATCGCCCGCTTCATCTCATCCATCATCCCGTCCTCGATCTCCCGGAGAAGGCTGGGGATATCAGAATAGTGCAGATAAAATGTAGATCTGTTGATATCAACTTCATCCACAAGCTCCCTCACCGTGATCTCCCCGATGCTCTTCTCTTTCATCAGGCGCGCCAGACCCATACGGAGCTGGCTTTTTGTCTTTCTGACCCTCCGGTCCGTCTTCTTCTGCATTTCTCATTTCCTCCCGAAAACATGATCAAGCATGAAGTACCGCTGTGATTTCAAACGGTCGTTATTACTATAATACTTTTTCGACAGAAATTCAACATTACATCTATTAATAGAACATTTCGAATCTTTATGCCTTTTTATATCCCGTCGTATTCACGATCGCCGCCAGGTTATCAAACTCATCCCTGACTTCAATGCGGTAATAGCTTGTTGTTCTCCCGTTTTTTATGCAGAACGCTTCCGCAGTCAGTCTGTCCCCTTTCGCGGAGCCAAGATATGCGATCTCCGAGTTCAGGGATACTGTCCCGATCTCCTGCCAGTTCGCGGCAACCGCGAAGGCAAAATCAGCCAGTGTAAAGTAAGCTCCTCCCATGACCGCCCCCATGGCATTTCTGTGCCGTCCTTCCACTTTCAGGCTGCATTTTGCATAGTGGTCGTCCACTTCTTCAATGACAGCTCCGTTGTCCGTCGCAAATCTGTCCTTTTCAAAAAGCTTTACTGTTTCTTCTGAAGGTTTCATCTTTTTTCCTCCTGTACAAATGTAAAAAGGAGAGTCCCTCGCAAGAAGAACTCCCCTGTATCGCGCGGCTTTCATCCGCCATGATACGCCAAAGCATACCAGAAAACAAAAAAGAAGCCGGAAATCAGACTTGAACTGACGACCCCTTCATTACGAGTGAAGTGCTCTACCGACTGAGCTATTCCGGCATCTGACTCGTCTCTTTCAGACGAACCTTTGTTATTATATATCTTTTCGGGCTAAATTTCAACTGTTTTTTTCATTTTATTATTATCTTGCAAATGACATGTCGATATGATACTATATATTCGTTCGTCCGCTGTATAAGGGACGAAACTCTGGAGAGTCTCTGAAAAAAGGGCGCCGAAGGTGTAAGGGCAGCTGCTGCTGTCTGATCTCTCAGGCAAAAGGACAGGGCATATCGGTTACACGGCAGACAGGATGCCGATTCAGCATCCATAAAATAACGCGTATATGTTCACTTTTAGAGACTGGACCATCTGGTACCGGTCTTTTTCTTTTTCCATAGAAAAATATGGGGCGAAAAAGGACGATGCGAAAAGTTACATAGGAAGAATTGAGGAGGATTTTTTATGGATGCTTTAACGCAGATTGTAACTCAGGCAAGTGATTTTTTATGGAACGTAGTGCTTATCATCATTTTATGTGGTACTGGTATCTACTATACGATCCGGCTTAAGTTTATTCAGGTGAGAAAGTTCCGCGAAGGCTGGCACCAGGTCTTCGGAAACTTTTCCCTGAAAGGAAAGAAAGGGAATGCCGGGGAGATGACCTCTTTCCAGTCTGTTGCGACAGCGATCGCCGCTCAGGTCGGGACCGGCAATCTCGCCGGTGCGGCGACTGCGCTGATCGGAGGAGGTCCGGGAGCGATCTTCTGGATGTGGATGAGCGCTTTCTTCGGGATGTCGACCATCTACGCCGAGGCAACTCTGGCTCAGCAGTATAAGACCACAAAGGATGGAGAGGTGACCGGAGGTCCGGTATACTATATCCGCGCTGCATTTAAGGGCACTTTCGGCAAGGTCCTTGCCGGGATCTTTGCCGTACTGATCATCATCGCGCTCGGTTTTACCGGGAATATGGTACAGTCCAATTCCATCGGGAGCGCGTTCTATGAAGTATTCAACGCAAGGGGGATCAAGATCCCTCAGATCGTTTTCGGACTGATCCTTGCGGCGATCACGGCATTTATCTTTATCGGCGGAGTCAGCCGCCTTGCATCGGTCGTTGAAAAACTGGTCCCGCTCATGGCAGGGATCTATATCGTGGGGAGTCTGATCCTTATCATCATGCATATCGATGCTCTCCCCAACGCGTTCCGCATGATCTTTGTAGGCGCGTTTGATCCGGAGGCAGTGCTGGGCGCAGGCGCCGGTATCGCGGTCCGTGAGGCGATCCGCTATGGTGTTGCCAGAGGACTGTTTTCCAATGAAGCCGGTATGGGTTCCACGCCTCACGCACACGCCCGCGCAAATGTGGAGAATCCGCACCGCCAGGGTCTGGCAGCGATGATCAGCGTCTTCATCGACACCTTCGTCGTACTGAACCTGACTGTTTTCTCTATCCTGACGACAGGTGTCCTGGACAGCGGAAAGACAGGGACCGCGCTCACACAGTTCGCATTTTCTTCCAGTTTCGGAGGATTCGGCGACATCTTTGTGGCGATCTGTCTGTTCTTCTTTGCATTTTCCACGATCCTGGGCTGGCATTTCTTCGGCAAGGTAAATGTGGAATACCTTTTCGGAACAAAAGCTACGAAGTTTTATTCCTTTTTTGTTATCGTCTTCGTTGTAATCGGTTCTACACTTAAGGTTGATTTTGTATGGTCTCTCTCCGATTTCTTCAATGGACTGATGGTCATCCCCAATGCACTTGCCCTCTGGGCGCTGAGCGGGATCGTGATCAGCATTGCGAAGAAATACGGGGGAAGAAAATAATACCTTTCAATAAAATATATCAGCACCGGGATGAAACGTTCTGCCCGTTTCACCCGGTGCTGTTTTTTGTTCTTTTTCCTAAGGAAGTCTCAGGAATGATAATATAACTCGATAGGATCGATAGGATCAAATGGATGCTCTTCCTCCATCTTTTTGTTCCTTCCCCTCCGCTTTATCAGCTCACCGCTTTTGTTGTATACCCAGAAAGAATAAACCAGAAGCTTGTTCACCTTTCCGATCTTTTCCTTTGTTGTCTTCTCATATAACGTCCCTCCTGCCTTCAAAGGAGTCTTTTTGTGGATCAGGGAGATCAGCTCAGTCTCGCATGTCACCGGTTCCGGCAGGATCGTATATCCGCGCCCCACACAGTCCGGTTTATGGGAATCACTTCCACCGGTCGTCACCTTTCCGTATTTCTTCGCCAGCCTTGCCGCTCCCTCATTTGACTCAACAGACTCGCAGCTGTTAAACGCTTCTACAAAATCAAACCGTTTCACGATCTCCGGAGACAGATAATATCTCCTGGCATTTGTGAAGCTCATATACTTCTCTCCACACGGATGCGCCGGTCCCAGCACGCCCCCGTTTCGGTGTACCAGGTCGATCAGGAGCGCCAGAGGCATCCCCCGCATCTCGAGAAGGCGCATTTTTACTCCTTCCGGCATGATGACAAGGATATGGCCCGCATCCCTCGTATCATATTCGATCCCCTTGAGCACGACAAAATCCGTGTGCTTTTTCCCCTTTATATTATTCTTCCAGTATCGGTATCCGTTATAGGTGTCGTGGTCCGTGATGACCATGCCCTGGAAACCGTGCTTTTTTAAGATCGTGATATATTCTTCCAGCCCCACCTTGCTGTCAATAGAGCCTTCTTTTACATGGCAGTGCATATCAATCTTCATACGCCAGCCTCCTTTTCCAGTCCCATCTTCATGCTCCATCAGGAACTGTTTTTGTTTTATTATACCTCCTTGGACAACCTGTGACAACCTGATGACACGGACTTTTCATTTTCTTCATATTCTTTATTTCTCGTTTACAGACTGCCTCAGCTTCTTTCTATATTCAGTTGACAATTCTATCCTACAATTGTAATATTAAAAAAAAGAAGACTTGGAGGTCTCCCTTATGAGTACGAGAAAACAATATCTGAAAAAAAAGAGAAAACGGCGCCCGCCGCGGCGGCGCAGATGGCTGATCCCGCTCATCATCCTGCTGATCCTTCTCCTCTGCGCAGGGGCTGGCTTCCTTATATGGAATTTTCTGCGCAGCCGTCCTGTTCCCGAGGATACGCTCCGCAGCTATTTTTCCATGCTGAACGACGGGGATTACTCCGGAATGTACAGACTGCTGACTGACAGTGCAAAGGAGTCCATAAACGAGGAAGATTTCATTTCCAGGAATCAGAATATCTACGAGGGGATCGAGGCAGCAAATATCGAGATCACTTTCCCCTCCGAAGATTCCCAGTCCAAGGACACAGCAGCTGTCACATATTCCACTTCCATGGACACCTGTGCAGGCACTGTCTCCTTCGACAATCAGGCAACACTGGAGAAAAACAGTGACGGAGAATACCGGATCGCCTGGGACTCCACTTTGATCTTCCCCGCCCTGCAGGATGACTGCAAAGTGAGAGTTTCCTCAGAAACTGCACAGAGGGGCAGCATCTATGACCGGAACGGGACCGCTCTCGCCACTCAGGGAACGGTCTCAGAAGTCGGGCTCGTCCCCGGCAAGATGAATTCGGACCGGGATGCGGATATCCAGAAGATCGCAGAACTGCTGGATATGGATGCAGAGGATATCACCACCCGCCTCAGCGCTTCCTATGTACAGGATGACACCTTTGTCCCGCTGAAACAGATCTCCAAAGACGATACAGACACCGAGGCAAAGCTTCTTGAGATCTCCGGCATCCTGATCAATGACGCCACCGATCGCGTCTATCCGCTGGGAGCGGCAGCCGGGCATCTGACCGGTTATGTCCAGGCTGTGACCGCGGAAGAGCTGGAAGAAAAACAGGGACAGGGATACCACTCCGGAAGCATCATCGGAAAATCCGGGCTGGAGCGCGCCTTTGAGGATACCCTCCGGGCGGTCGATGGCTCCTCTGTCAATATCGTGGACAGCGAAGGGAACGTGATCGAGACCATCGCTTCCCAGGAAGCCAAAAACGGTGAGGACATCTATGTGACGATCGACGCTTCGCTGCAGCAGGCCGCTTACGACCAGTTCGCTTCTGACACGGGGACCACCGCCGCCATGAACCCGAAGACAGGGGAAGTCCTGGCGCTGGTCAGCGCTCCCGGCTATGACCCCAACGAATTTATCATGGGAATGTCAGATGCCCGCTGGGATGAGTTGAGCAATGCCCCGGCCAGACCTCTCACCAACCGTTTCTCCGCCTCGTGGGTTCCCGGCTCTACATTCAAGGCACTCACTGCAGTCATCGGAGTTGACAGCGGTAAGATCGACCCGGCTGAAAACCTGGGCTATGAGGGACTGAGCTGGCAGAAAGATGAAAGCTGGGGAGACTATCACGTGACCACGCTCACAGACTACGGTGACCAGGCAACCCTGGAAAACGCCCTCGTCTACTCGGACAATATTTACTTTGCCAAAGCCGCTCTGAATATCGGCGCAGATACTTTGATCGAGGACTTTAAGGCGATGGGCTTCGAGGAGGAAATTCCCTTTGAACTGAGCCTCACCTCCTCCACCTATGACGATGACGGCAGCATGGATTCCGATATCCAGATCGCCGATACCGGTTACGGTCAGGGACAGCTCCTTGTGAATCCGGTCCACATGCTTTCCATGTACTCTCTGTTTGTCAACGATGGGAGCATGATCCAGCCGACTCTGCTTTATCAGGACGGTTATACCGGAAAGATATGGAAAGAAAATGTTTTTTCCGCAGATGCGGCGGAAACCGTAAAAAATGACCTGATCCAGGTGATCGAAAATCCGTCCGGCACAGGCGCATCCGCCCGGATCGATGGAGTATCGCTGCTCGGAAAGACCGGTACGGCTGAGATAAAAGACAGCCAGACTGATACCGACGGCGTAGAACGTGGCTGGTTCATCTGTGAGACTGCTGATGATACGGACACACCGATCGCGGTCGTGGGTATGGTTGAAGATGTAAAGGATAAAGGCGGCAGCAGCTATGTCACCGAAAAAGTACGGAATATCACCGCTCATTACTTCGGGAAATAGCCTTAGGTAAGCGGTTTGGTGCAGCTGTTTTCGAAACGGTGTTCTAGCTCCGGGCGATCCTTTCCGTCCCCGTCAGCATTGCATAGAGACATCCCACCCAGGAAACCAGATAGACTGCGGAAGGGATATCAGCCTCTGTAAAACAGTAAAGCACCGCAAGTATACACAGAACGACCGCCCCTATGATAAAAACAGCTGCCTCAAGAATTGATTTTTTGATATACATGATAAAACACACCTTTCTCTGTCAAGATTTCTTTTAAAATGATCTTAACAGAGAAGGTGTGTCATAAAACGGACTCACTTTTCTTTTTCGAAATTATTTTTCTTTCTTCTCTTCTATTTCCTCATCTTCCTCATCATCCAGGTAATCAATTTCTTCGTCATCCAGATAATCCAATTCTTCGTCCTCATCCAGATGATCCGGCTCTTCGTCCTCATCCAGAGGTGCGGATTCCTCTATATCTTCCGTTTCTTCATCTTCGTCATCAAACTGTATGAATTCCAGTTCTTCCGACTCTTCTGCCTCTTTCTCTTCTCCCTGCTCCAGTTCATCCACCAGGGCTCGCGCTTTCTCCACCTCATTCGCGGTAGAATGATGCTCCCTGATCTCTGCTGCCTTTTTGAGGTTCTGCTTCTTTCTTTTCCTTGATTCGAGCAAAAGCTGAACGAGAAAACCAATGATCCCCAGCACCACACAGATGATCGCGTGGACCACCATACTCTGCATGGACAGGAGATAACAGGCCGCGCTCCCGCCCAGTATCGCTCCGCAGGCTGCTGTGGAAAGCATGGTCAGAAAAGCTACAAACCTGCTGGCAAGCAGCCCCAGGACAAGTCCGGCCGCCATGCATACCACACCCCAGATCCAGTCTGCCGGCCGCATCAGATATACACAGGCAAGGCTCACGACAGTCCACACAGTCAGGAACACGCCAAAACGATATCTCCATACGCCCAGCACTGCCAGGATAACGCCAAGGACCGCGCCCGGGATCCAGATATAGGATTCATTCATCCCCAGATAATATGCCGCCGCTGTCCCGCCCGTGAACCCCAGCAGGAGCCCAAACAGTCCGGCCCAGAACCGGACGGTCTTAAGCCCGAACAGACAGAACAGCACTCCTGCTGCGCACAGGACTGCGAGCACGGCTGTCTCCGTCTGGGTAAGTATATGTCCGGTCTCTTCCAGCGCGGACATTGCATCATTGATATTAAATGTCTGTATCTGTTCTAAGATTCCATTCATACTCATATAATTATTCCACCTTATCTCTTATTTACGTTCTTCCCCGTCTTCTCTTCTGTAACTCTCATCCTGATCCATGATCAGATCTCGATGTCACTTTTCGCCTCCCCTTCAGTTATTTTTTATCTGGAATCATTTTATCAATTTTCTTTCTACATTACAAGAGCGTAGAACATGCTTATAATTTATATCCGGTCATGCCCTATATGAATCACATGTATTTTTAACAATAGAAGATGGATGCCAATCAATTCTGTCTGATCAACATCCATCTTCATCTTGATATTTCTATCATTCTTTTTTACCTCTTTCTATCTTTTTCTGATAGATCTAACTTATGTTCCCGGCGGTCCGTACCTCCTGTTCTTAGATTTCCTCTGGACTTTGGTCCTCGATGACCTTTCCTCTGATATAGATTTTACTTCTCTCATAACTTTCTCGTCATTATGATCTTTCTCTATATCTGATCACCCATTTCCAATCACGATATCCAGCGGATGAATAAAACCTCCTCGAATTTTCTTTTAAAGAAGAATATAGATTTTATCCTTTTGGATATATTTTATATTCTTTTTTAATTGATTATTCATTCAGTTTTATTTGTTGACTATATATTAACTCTTAATTTCTTATTTGTCAATATATTTTTAGAATTTTATTTATATATTTTATAATTTTCTGTTAATTTTTTCATCATGATCAATTATAAACAAAATCACATTTCCGTTTAACAACGATTTCTTTCTTCTGCACTTTCTTTCTGATTGACTTCTTTCTCTCCTGACATTAGAATATATAAGTAAATGTCTAAATTGTATATAAAAAGGAGTCTTTTATATGGAACAGTTAAAAATCCCTTCCGGCTACTTCGCCCCTCTCACGATCCGTGAGACAGAAGTTGCCATCAAGGAGGTCAAAGATCACTTTGAGCGCGCGCTGGCAAAATCGCTCCACCTGACCCGTGTATCCGCCCCGCTGTTTGTCCGTCCCGAAACAGGAATGAACGACAACCTGAACGGAGTGGAACGTCCGGTGTCATTCGGGATCAGGGAACAGGATGATGCGCCTGCGGAGATCGTACATTCCCTCGCAAAATGGAAACGCTATGCTTTGAAGCATTACGGCTTCCACTCAGGTGAAGGTCTTTACACTGACATGAGTGCGATCCGCAGGGATGAGGATACCGACAACATCCACTCCCTTTATGTGGATCAGTGGGACTGGGAGAAGATCATCTCCAAAGAGGAGCGTAACACAGAAACACTCCAGTACACAGTCCGCAAGGTGTATAGCGCGCTGAAAGATACAGAAGATTACATATCAAGAAGATATAATTACATCGAACCCCTTCTGCCGGATGATATCTTTTTCATCTCCTCTCAGGAATTAGAGGACCTGTATCCGGACTGCACTCCGAAGGAACGGGAAAACCGCATCGCGAAAGATAAGGGCGCTGTTTTTATCTCCCAGATCGGAAAAGTCCTTGCATCCGGCGAGAAGCATGACGGACGTGCTCCAGACTATGATGACTGGGAATTAAACGGAGATATCATCGTGTACTATCCTGTCCTTGACATGGGACTGGAATTGTCCTCCATGGGGATCCGTGTAGATGAAGATTCTCTGCGCAGACAGCTTCAGATCGCAGGATGCGAGGAGCGCGCAGAACTGCCGTTCCAGAGATCACTTTTAAACGGTGAACTGCCTTACACTGTGGGCGGTGGGATCGGACAGTCCCGCATCTGTATGTATTACCTTCGCAAGGCACATATCGGCGAGGTACAGTCTTCTCTCTGGCCGGAAGATGTTGCTGCCCGCGCTGCAGAGGCAGGCATTCATCTTCTGTAAAAATCATTCAGAAAATTCAGAAAACGGTGAAAGAAAGTGTCAGGCACTTTCTTTCACCGTTTTCTGATAATTCATCTATTATTCAGTCTCTTTACTCCAACCGCCTGCATGTGCTGCGCGCGATGGCGGTTTTCCGTGATCAGCTTCGGATATCTCACCTCTCCGTTATTTTCATAGGGATCATTGAAATAGTATCCCGTCTCATCATATCCGGTCATCAGCATACAATGTTCGTTGGAAACCCATGTGAATCTTTCACCCGAACCGATCAGCTTCCACTCCGGTCCGATGATCGGCTCACGCATGTTGATACACGCCCAGACAATGACCGGCATCCCATGATCCAGATACTTCTCCGCCAGATCCGGAAGCGCCATCCCGCTCTCATCCCTAACTTCAAAATCTTCTCCCAGAACGCGTTCAAGTGCTCTGGCGATGACGGGCGCGTAACATCCAAAAGATTCCGCATCATACGGGCTGCCGCAGAAACAGTTCCGTGGATCCGGTCCGTACAGTTCGCCATCCCTCCACTCAAACGCATGCTGATCGAGATACCGGTCAATAAATTCATTTACAGAAATATCATACCCCAGAAAATGGAGGAGCATCACCGCAGATACGCTCTCACAGCCCGTCGGGAAGCTTTTGCTCTGATCCAGATACGGTGCCTTGATCCTTACCATATCAGCTGCCATATCATCCCTCCCGGTTTACCGGCTTTTTCCCCAGGGTCATTCTCATCACCGTCAGGACAGCAAGAAGGAGGATCAGCCCGGATCCAAGAACGATCCACCAGACCTGTACGATCCCGGCCAGGAGATAGCCGATAAGGGATACGATCATCACGACCAGAGCATACTGCATCTGGGTTGATACATGATTGATATGATTGCTCTGCGCTCCAGCCGACGACATGACCGTAGTATCCGAGATCGGCGAGATGTGGTCACCGCATACCGCACCGGCAAGGACAGCGGAAACGGACACGATCATCATCTCCAGGTCCGCTCCTCCGGAGAACAGCGCCGTCGCGATCGGGACAAGGATCGCAAATGTTCCCCAGGATGTCCCAGTCGAGAATGACAGGAAAACAGCCGCTATGAACAGGACCGCAGGGATAAAGATACTGGCCGAAGCATTGTCTCCCACTACATGTCCCACAAAATCCGCAAGTCCCAGAGCATCACCTACTCCCTTCAGAGACCAGGCAAAGATCAGGATCGTCACAGCTGGCACCATCAGTTTGAACCCCTCCGCCAGACTGTCCATGAAACCTTTGAACGTCACCACTTTCCTTGGAAGATACAAGAACAGCATGAACAGAATGGTGACCATCGTCGCAAAGATCAGGCTTGTCTCCGCATCACATCCGGAGAACGCAGTGATCAGGTTCGTAGCGCCGCCCAGATATCCGGTATAGATCATTGCCCCGATAGCGGAAATGATCAGCACCGCCACAGGAAGGATCAGATCCATTACCTTTCCATTCGGGTTCACTTCTTCCTGTGCCACCTGCTCAAATTCTTCACCGCCGCTAGTAAAGAGGTCTCCCTTCGCCGCGTTCTCTTCATGTTTCTTCATCAACCCGAAATCAAACGCCGTGATCGTCATATACAGGACCATTACAAGCGTGAGGATCGCATAGAGATTGTACGGGATCGTCCTCAAGAACAGCTGAAATCCGCTGATTCCCGCATCTTCCGGCACATAGGAATTTACCGCAGCCGCCCAGCTGGAAATAGGTGCGATAATGCACACAGGAGCCGCCGTAGCATCAATGATATATGCAAGTTTGGCTCTTGAAACTTTATAACGGTCTGTCACGGGGCGCATCACCGAACCCACGGTGAGACAGTTAAAATAATCATCCACAAAGATCAGTATTCCAAGCCCCGTCGTGGCAAGGAGCGCACTCTTCTTCGATTTGATCCGTTCGCCTGCCCATTTTCCGTATGCGGCAGATCCTCCCGATTTTGCCATCAGCACAATGATCATCCCGAGGAGTACGTCAAAAATAAGAATATTAAGATTCATGCTGTTCTTCATGATATCAAAAAAACTCACAAATGACTCCCAGGGATGGAATCCCCCGTAGAGCAGTGCGCCCACTGCCACACCGAGAAACAGAGAACTGTATACTTCTTTTGTCACAAACGCCAGCACGATCGCCAGCAATGGCGGCACAAGTGCCCACCAGGTTCCTATAAACATCGAACCATCCATAATCTTTCCTCTCAATCCTTTTTATTTTACAGGCAGACCGCATCTTCCTGCCATCTTGCAGTTTTGTCTGTCATGCAGAAGTGCCGTCCGCATTTCAATCTATTATATCATGCAATCCTGATTACACAAGAAGAATCTCTCAAAGAGCAAAGCAGAAGTCTCAGCGTATAAAACAGAAACCGTTCGCTGATCACAGCCCGCACTGCTCAGACAGCAAAGTCAGAACAAAAAAAGACCGGGGCTCCCGGTCCTTTTTACGGTATCTTTTACAAGAGCAGCACTGCTGTTCCGCATGAAGGGAGTGTCAGTTCCTGCTTCTTTTGGATTTCTTTTTTCATATCCGCCTGATCAGCTGTATTTGTGAGCAGGATCTCTGCGCCAGAGTTGTCAAACTTTAATGTGTGCGGTTCCTTTCCGAAGTTTGCCGCCACCAGGATCTGACGTCCTCCATCTTCCGGCACACGGCAGTATGCAAAGATCTCCTCCTCGTCCTCATACTTCGGGACACATTTCCCATAGGTAAAAGTCTCTCTGTATTCCGGCGACTTGCGCAGTGCAGTCAGCTTTTTATAATAGGAAAGCACGGAATCTTCTCTCTTCTCCTGCTCTTCCACATTGATCTTAGTGTAGTTCGGGTTCAGCGCCAGCCAGGGCGTTCCCTCAGAGAATCCCGCGTTCTTTCCGGCAGACCACTGCATCGGTGTCCTCGCGTTATCCCGGCTGTTTTTATAACAGCACTCCAACGCCTCCTCTACAGTGCATCCGGCGTTGATCGCCTCATTGTACTGATCGATGGTGCTGATATCATCATATTCGGAAATATCTTTTCTCCGGCAGTTTGTCATGCCGATCTCCTGCCCCTGGTAAATGAACGGGATTCCGCGCAGCAGGATGGAAGTCGTGGCAAGCATCTTCTTTCCCGCCTCATTCTGTGCGTGCTCCGGAAGGAAACGGCTTGCCCCTCTCGGTTCATCATGGTTTTCGATGATATTTGCCTTAAATCCGATCCCCTCGGTTTCTTTCTGGGATTCAAATATGGTCTCTCTCCACTCCTTGAAGTCTATGGGTCTGCTCTCCCATCGGTTTTCCCCATAAGTGAGCTCATGCGCGCTGAAATCAAACATTGTCGAAAAATGTCCGTCTTCACCTATGAATTCTCTCAGTTCATCGTCTTTCATATTAAAGACTTCCGCCACGGTGAATGCATCATATTTCTCAAATGTCTCATGTTTCATATCTTCCAGCAGTTCCCCGACTCCCTGGACTTCCTCTACCATTTTCACGCATGACGCAAGCCCGTCCGGTCCATCCGGCTCAAACGACGGGAAATCCAGGTCCTTCTTGATGTTGATGATCGCATCGATCCGAAAGCCGGCAAGCCCCTTCTCCAGCCACCAGTTGATCATTTTATAGATTTCCTGACGAAGTCTTGGATTCTCCCAGTTCAGGTCCGGCTGTTCCTTTGCAAACATATGGAGATAATACTTATCTGTCCCCGGGACCGGCTCCCACGCGCTCCCTCCAAAGTAAGAACGATAGTTGCTGGGAGCTTTTCCGTCTTTTCCTTTTATAAAATAGAAGTAATCTGCGTACTCTCCCTCCGGATCTGCAAGTGCCTTCCGAAACCACTCGTGCTGGTCTGAACAATGATTTACCACCAGATCCATCACAATATACATTTCTCTCTTTTTCGCTTCAGAAAGAAGCTCATCGAACTCCTCCATTGTCCCGAATTCTTCCGCGATCTTATAATAATCGGAGATATCATACCCCTGATCCACAAACGGGGACTTGTAGATCGGAGAAAGCCAGATGATATCGATCCCCAGTTCCTTCAGATAATCCAATTTTGAGA
>DWXK01000052.1 GCA_019119205.1 Candidatus Mediterraneibacter intestinavium | reverse complement strand
TTAGTAAATATTTGTACTAGAATAACTTTGAGGAGATGTGGGGGATAAGGAACATTTTGTGACGCCGGCAACAAAATATGCAGAATCCGGCGTGGAAATGACCGGAAAGGAAAGCAGGACAGGTGATATTTATATTGATAGAGATCTTAAAGTTTATAGCTGCTGTCATTTTGCTGCTGATCCAATATGGGGAAATAAAGTGATGATAATGAAATAGCACCGGAACGCCTTCACCCCCGGGAAAGGACCATGACGTACTGAAAAACAGTCCGCCGTGGTATTTTTTTGTCCGAAAAAGAAAAGAGAAATACATTTCGTTTGAAATATAAAATGATTAAAACTGAAATAAAAATTGTGAATAAAGTATAAAATAAGTGTAAATATGGAAAGAATTACTTGACTTTATTGTGCATTAATACTAGGATATTGATTAGTTATTTAACTAATTAAAAATGGAGGGATAAAAATGCAGTGTGATCTGAATGATATTCCGGATCTCGGGCTCCTCGGGATCGTGATGCACCGTGTCATGAACCGTGCAAAGAGCAGATACCAGGAATTTGATCTGAACTGGAGTCAGGCGAGTATCCTTTTTACTTTGTATAAACGCAGTTCCATGTCACAGAAGGAACTTGCATCAAGCCTGAACATGACTCCGCCGTCGATCACTTCCGCGATCCAGAAGATGGAGCGGGGCGGCTATATCAAGAGGAGTCCGGATAAAGCGGATCAGAGGGTCATGCGTCTGGAACTGACCGAGAAAGGTGCTTCCTGTATCCAGACAGTGAAAGATGTGGCGGAGCAGATCAGGGAACAGGTCTTTCGGGGAATGAGCCCGGAGGAAGTGATGCTCTTCCGCCGTCTTCTGCTCCAGATCAATGCTAATCTGGAAAAAGAAGAATAGAGTAGTGAGAATGCAACAGAAAGGAAAGGCAGATTATGAAGAACTTATTTAAGTATGCGGCAGCGCAGTGGAGATCCATGCTTGCGATCATCGTCATCCTGTTCGTCCAGGCATACTGCGATCTGTCGCTCCCGGCCTATACGTCCGACATCGTGAATGTAGGTATCCAGCAGGGCGGGATCGAGGACCAGATTCCGGAGACGATCTCTGTGGAGGAGATGGAGCGCCTCCTTCTGTTTGTCCCTCAGGACAGTCAGCAGAAGGTGCTGGATGCGTATGAGACAGACAGCAGTACTTATGAGACAGAGGCATATGTCCTGAAAGCCTCGGTGGCAGAGGACGAAGATGCGATGGCAGACCTGGAGGAGATCCTTCAGGGACCGATGATGCTCACGGCAGGATTTGAGTCGGGCAGCGACATGACAAAACAGATCGAAGATCAGATCAAGGCAAACCTGCCGGCACAGATGGCAGGTGCTGACGCAGATATGTTTGATATCATGGCAATGCTCCCCCAGGACCAGCGGGAAGCGCTGGTGGAGTCGATGGGAGCGCAGCTTGACGAGGTCCCGGACAGTATCCTGGATCAGGCGGCGGTCAGCTATGTGCGCAGCGCCTATGAAAATGCAGGAATGGACATGAATGAAATGCAGACAGATTATCTGCTCTCAACGGGAGGAAAGATGGCGGCACTTGCATTCCTGGGAATGGCGGCTAGCGTGATGGTCGGATTCCTGGCTTCCAGAGTGGGGGCTTCGACTGGGCGGAACTTAAGGAGCCGGGTGTTCAAGAAAGTTGTGGATTTCTCTAACAACGAGTTCGACCACTTCTCTACCGCTTCACTCATCACAAGGAGTACCAATGACATCCAGCAGATCCAGCTTTTGACTGTCATGCTGCTCAGGATCGTGCTTTATGCTCCGATCCTTGCCATCGGCGGGATCTGGCAGGTGTTCCAGACAAACGTGTCTATGTCCTGGATCATCGCGCTGGCGGTGGTACTGATCGCGCTGGTCATCCTTGTGCTGTTCCTTGTGGCGATGCCGAAGTTCAAGATCCTGCAGACTCTGGTCGATAAGGTAAACCTTGTTATGCGTGAGATCCTGACAGGACTTCCGGTCATCCGCGCATTCAGTACGGAGAGACATGAGGAGGAACGTTTCGACGCGGCAAATATGGACCTGACGAAGACGAACCTGTTTGTCAACCGTGCGATGACCTTCATGATGCCGGTCATGATGCTCGTCATGAACGGTGTGTCTGTCCTGATCATGTGGACCGGAGCACATGGCATTGATGAAGGGCAGATGCAGGTCGGTGATATGATGGCATTCATCCAGTATACAATGCAGATCATCATGGGATTCCTGATGCTGTGCATGCTCTCTATCATGCTCCCGAGGGCAGCTGTTGCGGCAGACCGTGTGGAGGAAGTGCTTCAGAGCAAAACAGTCATCCACGATCCCAAACAGCCGAGATCCTTTGATAAAGGACAGAAAGGGCTGCTTCGTTTTGACCATGTATCATTCCGGTATCCGGGAGCAGAAGAAAATGTACTCCATGACATCTCGTTTACAGCGAAGCCGGGGCAGACGACAGCGATCATCGGAAGTACCGGGAGTGGAAAATCAACGCTGGTCAACCTGATCCCCCGTTTCTATGACGTGACGGAAGGCTCCATCACGCTGGATGGCGTAGATATCAAAGAGGTGAGACAGCACGACCTGAGAGAACGGCTCGGCTATGTGCCACAGAAGGGACTTCTTTTCTCCGGAAATATCGCTTCTAATATCATGTTCGGCAATCAGGATGGGACCGAAGCGGAGATGGAGGAAGCCGCAGAGATCGCGCAGGCGACAGAGTTTATTGACGCAAAGCCTGACCGGTATAAGAGCCAAATCGCCCAGGGCGGTTCCAATGTATCCGGAGGACAGAAGCAGAGGCTTTCTATTGCCAGGGCGATCGCAAAACACCCGGAAGTATTTATCTTTGACGACAGCTTTTCTGCGCTGGACTTTAAGACGGATGTAACACTCAGAAAAGCGCTCAGAAAGAAAACAAAAGACAGCACGGTCCTGATCGTTGCGCAGAGGATCAGCACGATCCTCAGTGCAGAACAGATCATCGTTCTTGACGAGGGGCGTGTTGCAGGAATGGGAACCCACAGCGAACTTCTGGAACACTGTGAGGTGTACCAGCAGATCGCGGCATCCCAGCTCTCAGAATCAGAACTGAATGCCGGGAAGACCGGAAAAGCTGGAAAAGCCGGGAAGGGCCCTGACGGTGAGGAAAGTGCAGAGCACGAGGAAAATACGGAAAGAAATGCCGAAGGAGAGGGAAAGGAGGCTGTGAGCCATGCCTAGAATGGGAGGACACGGAGCGCGCGGCGGCATGCCGGGCGACAAGGCGAAAGACTTCAAGGGAACACTGAAAAAACTTGTCAGATATATGAGCGCGTTTAAAGTGCACATGATCTTCGTGGCACTCTTCGCAGTCTGCGGTACTATATTTAATATCGCAGGACCGAAGATCCTGGGAAAGGCGACGACCGAGATCTTCAACGGTCTGGTGAGTAAAGTGTCAGGCGGAAGCGGGATGGATTTCGGAAAGATCGGGCAGATCCTCCTTATGACTCTGGGACTGTATGTGATCAGCGCTCTCTGTTCCTTTATCCAGGGACTGATCATGACAGGAGTGTCTCAGAAGACAACATACCGCCTGAGAAAAGAGATCTCCGAGAAGATCAACCGGATGCCGATGAATTATTTTGATACGAAACCGGTGGGAGAGATCCTCTCCCGTGTGACAAACGATGTGGATACGCTGGGACAGAGCCTGAACCAGAGTGCGACTCAGCTCATCACATCTGTCACGACCATCATCGGTGTGCTCGTCATGATGCTGTCTATCAGCCCTCTGATGACGCTTGTGGCAGTCCTGATCCTGCCGGTCTCTGTCCTGCTCCTTTCCTTTGTGATGAAGCACTCTCAGAGATATTTCCGCGGACAGCAGGAATACCTGGGAAATGTTAACGGACAGGTAGAAGAGATCTACAGCGGGCACAATATCATCAAGGCTTTTAATAAGGAAGAAGACGTGATCCGTGAATTCAATGCTACAAACGACAAGCTGTACGATTCCGCATGGAAATCCCAGTTTTTCTCGGGAATGATGATGCCGGTGATGCAGTTCATCGGAAATCTGGGCTATGTCACGGTAGCCATACTTGGAGGATATCTGACGATAAAGAATACCATCGAAGTCGGTGACATCCAGTCCTTTATCCAGTACGTGAGAAACTTCACCCAGCCGATCCAGCAGGTGGCACAGATGGCGAACATGCTCCAGTCAACGGCAGCTGCATCCGAGCGTGTCTTTGAGTTTCTGGATGAAACAGAGGAAGATCAGACCGTGCCAAACCCGGTTCCGGTGGAAGGACTTCAGGGAAATGTAGAGTTCGACCATGTGCATTTCGGATACAATCCGGATAAGATCATCATCAATGATTTCTCTGCAAAGGTAAAAGAGGGGCAGAAGATCGCCATCGTGGGACCGACCGGAGCCGGAAAGACGACCATGATCAAACTGCTGATGCGCTTCTACGATGTAAACAGCGGAGCCATCAAAGTGGATGGACACAATGTAAAAGATTTCAACCGGAGCGAGCTGAGGGAGATGTTCGGTATGGTGCTCCAGGACACCTGGCTCTTCCACGGTACGATCATGGAGAACATCCGCTACGGGCGGCTTGACGCCACGGATGAGGAAGTGATCCAGGCGGCAAAGGCGGCTCATGTACATCGGTTTGTCCAGACGCTGCCCGGAGGCTACAATATGGAACTCAATGAGGAGGCAAGCAACGTCTCCCAGGGACAGAAACAGCTCCTGACCATCGCCAGAGCAATCCTGGCGGATCCCAAGATCCTGATCCTCGACGAAGCGACCAGCTCTGTGGATACAAGGACAGAAGTCCTGATCCAGAAAGCCATGGATAACCTGATGAAAGGAAGAACAAGCTTCATCATCGCCCACCGCCTGTCCACCATCCGCGACGCGGATCTGATCCTCGTCATGCGAGAAGGCGACATCGTCGAACAGGGCACCCACGAAGAACTCCTCAACAAAGGAGGCTTCTACGCCGACTTATATAATTCGCAGTTTGAATCCACAGATCAGACGTGCGCATAAAGAGGAGAAGACCGTCATGCAAGCTGGCTTGCATGACGGTTTTTTTCTCTTTATGCATAGGGCGGAGCCCCTTCAGTGAGATGGAGCCGCACAGCGGCGGAATCGAACTGAAGCACGTCGGATCGGACGGCAGGAAAAGCCAGTGCGCATAAAGAGAAGAAGACCGTCATGCAAGCTGGCTTGCATGACGGTTTTTTTCTCTTTATGCATAGGGCGGAGCCCCTTCAGTGAGATGGAGCCGCACAGCGGCGGAATCGAACTGAAGCACGTCAGATCGGACGGCAGGAAAAGCCAGTGCGCAAAAAAGGGGAGCTTCTTGCAATTCCTCGGTAGTTATGATAAAGTAGACCCATCTTCAAACGGCTGGCATATCGCCATTCTATGCCGTCAGATGATCTGGTAGTTCTTTGCCTGATTTCACAGGCGAAAATCAACCGCTTGTAACAACAGACAACATTCGTTATAATGAGGAAAGGAAGAAACTTATGAGAAATGAACTTGCCGGAGACATTGGTCTGGCGGCGGGAAAAAGTCAGTACGATGCCTATTGTAAGAGGATACTGGCAAACAAAGTGATACTTGCATGGATCCTGAGATACTCAGTAAAAGAATTCGCCCATATGCGTATCGCAGAGATCAAAAAATGTATCGGGGACGATATCCAGATATCGAAAGTAAGGGTGTCTCCGGGAATGACAAACACGCCTGAACCGGAGAAAATCTCCGGAGGAGCGCAGGAAGACAAAGTGCCGGGAGAAGGTGAGGTCTATTATGACATCCGATTTTCTGTATATCTGCCGGGGCAGAAGGAAAAGGTCAAGATGATAATAAACGTGGAAGCGCAGAAGGACAGCTATCCCGGCTATGAGATCCCATCGAGAGGCATCTATTATGGAGCGAGAATGATCTCTGCCCAGAAAGGAACGGAATTTTCTGGGAGTGACTATGATCGTATCAAGAAGGTATACAGTATCTGGATCTGTATGAACGCTCCGGATCACATTGGCAATGCCGTGTCGGAATACAGTATCGTAAAAAAAGACCATATTCCCGGAATCCCGGACCGGATAGAGGCTTACGATAAGCTGACGGTTGTGCAGATATGCCTGAACCCAAAGTCAAAAAAAGGAAACCGCTTGACAGAGATGCTCAACATTTTGTTTTCCGTAGAAATGAACGCCGGGGAAAAGATGAGAAAACTGGAGCAGGATTTTCATATTCCAATGGAGCAAAAAATAGAAAAGGAGTTGAACCAGATGTGCAATCTGAGTGATTATGTGGTAGAAGTTGGATTGAAAAAGGGAATGGAACAGGGAATAAAACAAGGAATGGAACAAGGAGTAGAACAGGGATTGGAACGCGGCAGACTGCTCCAGCAGATCGAGGTGATCCAGAAAAAGATCAGGAAGGGGAAGTCCCTTGAGCAGACCGCGGATGAGATGGAAGAAGAACGGGGGAAGATCGAACCGATATACAAGATGATATGGGAAGAACCACAGTCTCCTGCAGAAGTACTGGCTGAGCGGATCCTCTGTGCAGCAAAAGGAGGAGAGCTCTGATGGGACTTACGCATTTTGACGAGAACGGAAAAGCAGTCATGGTGGATGTGACTGAGAAGAAAGATACAGTCAGAGAGGCTGTCGCTGAGGGCAGGATCTTTGTGAACAAAGAAGTATTCCGGGCGATAAAAGATGGGACAGCGGCAAAAGGAGATGTCCTTGGTGTTGCGGCGACTGCAGGGATCATGGGGGCAAAACGGACGTCAGAGCTCATACCGATGTGCCACATCCTGCCGATCACAAACTGCAGGGTGAACTTCGAGATGGAACCCAAGGACTGTGCGGTACACTGTACCTGCACGGTTAAAGTCACAGGGAAGACCGGAGTGGAGATGGAGGCGCTGACAGGGGTGAGCGTTGCCCTGCTGACGATCTATGATATGTGCAAGGCGATGGACAAGACGATGGAGATCGGAGAGATCTGCCTTGTAAAGAAAACAGGGGGCAAAAGCGGAGACGTGTATAACGAGACGCGCGGCGGACAGAGAAAAGAACTTGATATTCTTTAGAGAAAAGGGTGGTGTACTATGGATAACAGAAAATGGAGAGCAGCGGTCGTGACCTTGAGCGATAAAGGATATGCAGGGGAGCGGGAGGACAAAAGCGGTCCCCTTGTCTGCGAACTGCTCAGAGAGGCAGGGTATGATGTGGAGAAGAGTATTTTGCTTCCAGATGAACAAAAAGAAATTGAAAAAAGTCTTTGTAAATTGTGTGATGAAGATAGAATGGATATTATTTTCACTACTGGAGGAACGGGATTTTCGCCAAGAGACTGTACGCCGGAGGCGACGCTGGCAGTGGCAACAAAGAATGCTCCGGGGATCGCAGAAGCGATGCGTCTTGCGTCGCTTAAGATCACCCCGAGAGCGATGCTGAGCAGGGGAGCTTCCGTCATACGGGACCGTACCCTGATCATCAATCTGCCGGGCAGCCCGAAGGCGGTGAGAGAAAATCTGGAAGCCGTTCTCCCATCTCTTCAGCATGGGCTTGAGATCCTGACCGGGCAGTCCGGAGAATGTGGAGATCAGCCGGACGGGGCAAGGAGATGAGACACAAGAGAAAAAGATCACAGGAGGAAAGCGTTTAGCATGCAGGATCAACATGGCAGGATGATCGAATACATGAGGGTGTCGGTCACAGACCGATGCAACCTGAGGTGTGTATACTGTATGCCGGAGAATGGTATTACGAGCGTACCCCACAATGAGATCCTTACATTTGATGAGATAAGCAGGATATGCCGCATCGGTGTATCGTTAGGAATATCCCGGATCAAACTGACCGGAGGAGAGCCATTGGTGCGGAAAGATCTGCCTGAACTGGTGGGGATGATCCGCCGGATACAGGGGATAGAACAGGTGTCACTGACAACAAATGGGATATTATTAAAGGATAATATAAATAAATTAGTTTCTAATGGCATGGATTCTGTTAATGTCAGTATTGATACTCTCGATGAACAGAGTTATTTTGAAACTACCAGGGGAGGGGGCCTTGCTGAAGCGCTGGAAGGGATAGAAGCAGCACTGAAGTTTCCTGAACTCGCCGTGAAGATAAATTGTGTTCCCCTTGAAGGGCAGTCTCAGGAGGAATGGGTCCGGCTGGCAGGGCTGGCAAGAGACAGGAAGATTGATGTGAGATTTATTGAAATGATGCCTATAGGTTTCGGAAAGCAGTATGCAGGGGCAGGACAGGAGAAAGTCCTGAAAACTCTGAAAAATGCGTTTGGGGAACCGGAGCAGTACAGCGGGAGGCTTGGAAATGGACCGGCTGTGTATGTACAGTTCCCGGGATTTCGTGGCAGAACAGGATTTATCAGTGCAGTTTCACACCAGTTCTGCAGTACCTGCAACAGAGTCAGACTGACGTCCACAGGAATCTTGAAGCCATGTCTCCAGTATGGAGGAGGGGCAGACCTTCGAAAGCTTATCAGGGAAGGTGCAGAAGACTCCGAGATCAGGAAAAATATGGAAAAGACGATATACGGAAAGCCTGCAGCCCATCATTTTGACGGGAAGATCAGTGCGGCAGAGGAAGAAAATTTTGAGACAAAAGATATGTCTCAGATCGGGGGATGAGATAATGGGAAAAGTGATCGCTGTGTGTACAAGTCCGGCGAAAGGGACACAGAAGACGAACGCTGGAGAGGGCATTTTTATAGAAGATTTCGGAATCCAGGGTGACGCTCATGCGGGAAAATGGCATCGGCAGGTCAGCCTTCTTTCTTATGACAAGATAGAAGAATTCCGCCAGAGAGGTGCGGAGGTGGAAGACGGGGCGTTCGGGGAGAACCTGGTGGTGGAAGGGATTGATTTTAGAGCCCTTCCTGTTGGGACCCGACTGTACTGTAACGACGTGATCCTGGAGATGACGCAGATCGGAAAAGAGTGCCACCACGGGTGTATGATCTTTCAGAAGATGGGGGACTGCATCATGCCGCGGGAAGGAGTGTTTGCCCGGGTGATCCGGGGAGGGATCATAAGGACCGGAGATGAGATGAGGCTAGATCAGTGACAGGAGAAAGCAACTTGCCTCCGGCTTAACTGCGGATATCAGACCGAGACAGCAGTCCAGCCATGCAGATTCACATACTTCAGCCATGCAGATCCGCAGAAAAGAACTTGCATGCAGGCCAAAATCGTTATATCCTATTAAAGAATGCAGCCTGAAGGAGAATGGAGCTGCGTATGACACTTTAAGGATTTAGTGAAAAGATATCAGGTGATTATGAAGAGATCAAAAACGATGCTTCCGGTGCTCGTCTGTTTTCTGATTCTTGCAGCATGTGCGGCGGGAGGAGCCGAAGCACCTGTGAAGGAAGAAACAGAAGGCACGACAGGGGTCCGGATCGAAGAGAAGGATGGGACAGACTATTTTGTGTTTCAGGATGTGAAAGAGAACAGCTACCGGTCTGAACTGCTGGACAGTGTACCCAAAAACACATATGATCTTGACTGCCTTACTACAGACGAGGCTACCGGATTTAAACAGTATAACGATGAAGAGAACGGGATAACATCCAGAATGGGGATCGATGTCTCTGAATTCCAGGGGGAGGATATCGACTGGAAACAGGTAAAAGACAGTGGGATCGAATTCGTCATCATACGCGCCGGGTACCGTGCTTACGGGGAAACCGGTGAACTGGTCCAGGACGCGATGTTCGAGCAGAATATAGAAGGGGCGCTTGAAGCCGGGCTGGATGTGGGAGTGTACTTCTTTTCACAGGCGGTCACACCGGGAGAGGCTGTTGAGGAGGCAGAGTTTGTGCTGGATCTTATCCGCCCCTATGAGATCACCGGTCCTGTAGTCTATGACACAGAGGAGATCAAGGGCGACACTGCCAGAACAGATGATAATACACGGCAGGAGTTTACGAACTACTGCAAGGTCTTCTGTGATACAGTGGAACATGCCGGATACGATTCCATGATCTATGCCAACATGAAATGGATGGCATTTACCCTTGATATGGAGGAATTGACGGACTATGATTTCTGGTATGCGGATTATCATGAGCTTCCGCAGAACCCGTATTACTATACTATATGGCAGTACAGTGAGACCGGGGAAGTCCCGGGGATCAATGCAAATGTGGACCTGAACATATGGTTTGAAAAAGAAAGCTGATGGAACAGATATCAGGAGGAAGAAAAAATGAAATGGAATAAATTCCGTTTAAAGACGACAACGGCAGCAGAAGATATCGTCAGCAGCATGCTGATGGACCTGGGGATACAGGGCGTGGAGATCGAGGACAGGATCCCCCTTACCCAGGCTGATAAAGAGCAGATGTTTGTGGATATCCTTCCGGAGATCGAGGCGGATGACGGAACAGCGTATCTCAGCTTTTATCTGGAAGAAGACGAGGACAAGGAAAAAGTCCTTGCCGATGTGAAAAGAGAGTTAAAAGAGATGTCCGAATATGTGGATGTAGGGGAATGCCTGATCGAAGAATCCCAGACGGAAGATGTGGACTGGGTGAACAACTGGAAACAGTATTTCCATCAGTTCTATGTGGATGACATCCTGATCATCCCGTCCTGGGAAGATGTAAGACCGGATGATGAGGATAAGATGATCATCCATATCGATCCGGGTACCGCTTTTGGTACCGGGATGCATGAGACGACCCAGCTCTGTATCCGCCAGCTCCGCAAATACGTGACAGAGAGCACCAGGATACTGGATGTGGGATGTGGAAGCGGCATCCTGGGGATGCTGGCGCTGAAATTCGGTGCGGCATACTCTGTAGGGACAGACCTGGATCCGTGTGCGATCGATGCGACATATGAAAACATGGAAGTGAACGGGATCACAAGAGACCGATATGAGGTGATGATCGGGAACATCATTGATGATAAGGAGATACAGGATAAGGTCGGGTATGGATGCTACGATATCGTTGTAGCAAACATCCTTGCAGATGTGCTCGTAGAACTGACCCCGGTGATCGTGTCGCAGTTAAAACCGGGCGGGATCTATATCACCAGCGGGATCATTGACGACAAGGAAGAGACGGTGACCGAAGCGGTGAAGGCGGCAGGACTTACTGTGCTGGGCGTGACGTACCAGGGCGAGTGGGTCTGCGTGACAGCGAGGAAAGACTGATGCAGCAGTTTTTTACAGATCCGTCCGGCATAAGGGACGGCAGGATCTATATCGAAGGACAGGACGTCAGCCATATGAAAAACGTGCTCCGCATGAGACCGGGAGAGACGGTGAAGGTGAGTGACGGAATGGGAAAGTCCTACCTCTGTTCGATCGAGGGATACGAAGAAGGCAGGGCAGAGCTGAAGATAGAGCAGGTTTCCCGGTCCGATGCGGAACTCCCGTCCCGGATCATCCTGTTTCAGGGGCTGCCCAAAGGAGACAAGATGGAGATGATCGTCCAGAAGGCAGTGGAACTGGGAGCTTACAGCATCGTCCCCTTTGCGGCAAAACGGTCTGTGGCAAAGCTGGACGAGAAAAAGGCGTTAAAAAAACAGATGCGCTGGCAGGCGATCGCAAAAGGGGCGGCGGAACAGTCCGGGCGCGGTATCATTCCGGAAGTATACGCCCCTGTGACTTATGCTGAGGCGCTCCGCATTGCCGGGACACTGGATAAGCTTCTCATCCCCTATGAGCAGGAAGAGGGGAGGGACAGGACGGCAGAAGTGATCAGGGATCTTCAGCCGGGACAGTCTGTTGGCGTGTTCATCGGCCCGGAGGGCGGATTTGAGGAAGATGAAGTGAAACAGGCGGCGGAGACAGGCGCGGTCCCGGTGACGCTGGGAAAACGGATCCTGCGAACAGAGACGGCCGGACTGGCTGCGCTGTCCATCCTGATGTATCATCTGGAGATAGGGAGTCATAATTTAGTAGTAAAAGAGTAAAGGAAAGGGAATATGGAAGTATATCTGGACAATTCTGCCACGACGATGAGTTATCCGGAAGTGGGAGAACTGGTATATAAGATCATGTGCAGGGATTATGGAAATCCCGCATCAATGCACAGAAAAGGCGTGGAAGCAGAACATTATATCCGCGAGGCAAAAGAGACGCTGGCGAAGATCCTGAAAGTCAATGCGAAAGAGATCTTTTTCACTTCAGGCGGTACTGAGAGTGACAACCTTGCCCTGATCGGCTGCGCCAGAGCGAATAGGAGGTCGGGGAATCATCTGATCACCACCTCTATTGAGCATCCGGCGGTATTGAACGCCATGAGATATCTGGAAGAGGAAGAGGGATTCCGCGTGACATACCTTCCGGTGGATTCAAAGGGAAAGATGAAGCTGGAGGCGCTGAAAGAAGCACTGTGTCCGGAGACGATCCTTGTCTCCGTCATGTATGTGAACAATGAGGTGGGGACGGTACAGCCGGTGCAGGAAGCGGCGAAGATCGTCAAAGAATATGACCCGTCTATCCTGTTCCATACGGATGCGGTGCAGGGGTTTGGAAAATACCATATCTATCCGAAAAGGATGGGGATCGATCTTCTCACTGCCAGCGGGCATAAGATACACGGACCCAAGGGAGTGGGACTGCTGTATATCAGTGAGAAAGTGAAGGTCCATCCCATCATATTCGGGGGCGGGCATCAGAAAAATATCCGGTCCGGTACAGAGAATGTTCCGGGGACAGCAGGACTCGGGCTGGCAGCGAAGATGGTCTATCAGGATATGGACATGAAAGTCGCGCTGATGCGGGAACTGAAAAAATATTTCATCGAAGGGATCTCAAAGATCGAGGATACAACGATCCATGGATTTACTGATGAAGGCGGAGCTCCCCACATTATCAGCGTGGGGATCGCGGGAGTCCGGAGTGAAGTGCTTCTGCATGCGCTGGAAGACAAAGGGATCTATGTGTCATCCGGATCGGCATGTTCATCCAACCATCCGGCGGTCAGCGGAGTTCTCAAGGGAATCGGCGCGGCCAACGAATATCTGGATGCCACGCTCCGCTTCAGTATGTCCGAGTTTACAACGAAAGAAGAAATTGACTATACGCTGGAAACACTATATAATTGTATACCGATGCTTCGGAAATACACAAGACATTGACGAGAAGCCGGTTACAGTTCACACCGACACAGGAACAGAAGTTATAAGGAGAATACGATACCATGAGATTTCATTCATTTTTGATCAAATATGGAGAAATAGGGATCAAAGGAAAAAACAGATATATGTTTGAGGACGCCCTGGTACGTCAGATCAGATATGCTCTCCGGGACGTGGACGGACAGTTTCTTGTCCATAAGTGCCATGGCAGGGTCTATGTGGACTGCGAAGGGGATTATGATTACGAAGATACTGTAGAAAGCCTGACGAAGGTATTTGGCATTGTGGGGATCTGCCCTGTCGTGCGCGTCAAAGTTGCTGAGATCGCGCAGCTTAAAAAAGATGTCGTCGCCTACATGGAAGAGATGTATCCGGACAGGAACCTTACGTTCAAAGTGGAAGCGCGAAGGGCAAACAAGCGCTATCCCATGAATTCTATGGAGATCAACTGTGAACTGGGCGAGGCGGTCCTGGATGCCTTTCCGGAGATGAAGGTGGATGTGCATGATCCGGATGTGAAACTTAATGTAGAGATCCGTGAGGAAGTGTATATCTATTCCGAGATCATTCCGGGTCCGGGCGGGATGCCGGTGGGAACCAACGGGAGCGCTATGCTCCTCTTATCCGGCGGGATCGACAGCCCGGTGGCAGGGTATATGATCGCTAAGCGCGGAGTGGAACTTGAGGCGGTTTATTTCCATGCGCCTCCGTACACCAGCGAGCGTGCAAAGGAGAAAGTCGTGGACCTGGCAAAGCTTGTGTCTGTATATGCCGGACCGATCAAACTGCATGTGGTCAATTTTACGGATATCCAGCTTTATATCTATGAACAGTGTCCGCACGAGGAACTGACGATCATCATGCGGCGTTATATGATGCGGATCGCAGAGCATTTTGCAAAGAAGGATGGCTGCCTCGGTCTGATCACCGGGGAGAGCATCGGTCAGGTGGCAAGCCAGACGATGCAGAGTCTCGCGGCAACGAATGCGGTGTGCACCCTTCCGGTATACCGTCCGCTGATCGGATTTGACAAGCGTGATATCGTGGACATCTCACAGCAGATCAACACTTATGAGACGTCCATACAGCCCTATGAAGACTGCTGTACGATATTTGTGGCAAAGCACCCGGTCACAAAGCCGAGTATTGAAAGGATGGAAAAGTCAGAACTTAACCTGACAGAAAAGATCGATGAACTGATGAAGACGGCTATAGAGACCGCGGAAGTGATCAGGGTCTGATCTGACAATGCTGAGGAGAACTGCAGAGGGCAGTGAGACGACTGTCGGGATGAAGGTATGCCTGGTCTTATTGGATGGCCGGGCTGCATAAAACAGAAACTGATTAAATGAGAGTGAACAGAAAACGAAAATAAAAAAAGAACAGGAAAAGAGCTGCCTCTGCAGAGACAGCTCTTTTATGAAAATTCCAGATCACTGTTCTATTATTTGATGATGTAAGCATCCAGTGCAGCGAGAATGTCATCTACATCTCCGTCAGCGTGGATGTTCAGGTCGATCGGCTTGGAAAGATCCAGGCTGAAAATACCCATGATTGATTTGGCATCTATAACATATCTTCCCGATACTAAATCGAAGTCATTGTCATACTTTGTAATTTCGTTGACAAAAGATTTTACTTTGTCGATTGAGTTTAATGAAATCTGTACTGTTTTCATTTTGAAAGTCCCTCCTTGAATTATACAATAAAGTATATTTGCCGGATCGTCTTTGTCCGGTAAGATTAGGTCTGCACCCTATGTATATTCTACGGGAAGATATGGTAAAAGTCAAGAAACAATAGAGCAAAAATGAGGTAATATGTATATGAAAAAAGCGGCTTTACACAATCTTGGATGCAAGGTAAATGCATATGAGACGGAGGCAATGCAGGAAATGCTGGAGCGTGCCGGATATGAGATCGTCCCGTTCAGTGAAGGGGCTGATGTATACGTCATCAATACCTGTACAGTGACCAATATCGCAGACCGGAAATCCCGCCAGATGCTCCACAGGGCGAGGAAGATGAACCCGGATGCTGTTGTCGTGGCAGCGGGCTGCTATGTGCAGGCCCAGGCGGAAAAGCAGGAGATCGATCCCTGTATCGACATTGTCCTGGGAAATAACAGGAAGAGTGACCTGGTCAAGGTTCTGGAAGAATACTGGCAGAACAGGAGGGAGGAAAAGGAGCAGGAACCGGTCAGGGACCTGACAGACATAAACCGGACGAAAGAGTACGAGGAACTGGGGCTGACAAGACCCGGGGACCATACGAGAGCCTACATCAAAGTACAGGACGGATGCAACCAGTTCTGTACCTATTGCATCATTCCCTTTGCCCGGGGGAGAGTGCGGAGCAGAAAAGCGAACGATGTGGTGCGGGAAGTGAAGGGACTCGCGGCAAACGGATACTGTGAGGTTGTTCTGACCGGGATCCACCTGAGTTCATATGGGATCGACTTTGACGGCGAACGCCACCTCCTTGATCTGATCAGGGCAGTGCATGAGGTTGAAGGGATCCAGAGGATCCGCCTGGGTTCTCTGGAACCGGGGATCATAACGGAAGACTTTGCGGAAGCACTTGCTTCCCTGCCGAAGATGTGTCCCCATTTTCATCTGTCCCTCCAGAGCGGCTGTGACGCTACGCTGAAACGGATGAACCGGAGGTATACGAGCGGAGAATACCTTGAAAAATGCAGGATCCTTCGAAAATATTTTGATAACCCCGCGCTCACCACGGATGTGATCGTGGGCTTCCCAGGGGAGACGGAGGAAGAGTTTCGTCAGTCTTTCGCATTTGTGGATCAGGTGGATTTCTATGAGACCCACATCTTCAAGTACTCCAAGCGGGCCGGGACGAAAGCGGCTGTGATGGACGGTCAGGTCAGTGAGCAGATAAAGGCGGAACGCAGCCAGAAGCTGATCGGACTGGGAGAGAAAAAGAGAAAGGCGTACGAGAAGAGTTTCATCGGAAAAGAAGTGGAAGTCCTGATCGAGGAGCCGGCTGAGATCGACGGAAAAATGGTCATGACAGGGCACACAAAAGAATATATGAAAATTGCACTAGAGGGAAAGGAAAATTTGAGGAATTGTGTCGTAAAAGTTCAAATTGATAACGATTCACAAATTATTCATTGAATTTTGAGGGGTCTTATATTAAAATTGTAAATAGGGTAACTGGGCTTGCCCAGAAGCATTGTGGCGCAGAAAACGCGGATATTCATGACATCCGGGCGAAACTGCGCCGGGAAATAAAGGTTTGAAATGCCGGGAAGGTAAAGGAGGAACTAAGATGAGTGATTTAAGTAATACCCAGTTCTTTCAGGTTGAGCCGGGACCGCAGATCTCAGCGAAAGACATTCTTGAGATCGTGTTCAAGGCGCTGAAGGAGAAGGGATACAATCCGGTCAATCAGATCGTCGGATACATCATGTCAGGAGATCCGACGTATATCACCAGTTATAATGGAGCGAGAAGCCTTGTCATGAAGGTGGAGAGAGACGAACTGGTAGAGGAACTGCTCAAAGCGTATATCGACCACAATTCCTGGGAATGATAAGACTATGAGGGTTATGGGACTTGACTACGGCTCAAAGACAGTGGGCGTAGCTGTGAGCGATCCGCTGGGACTTACAGCGCAGGGAATCGAGACGATAGAACGGAAAGAAGAAAACAAGCTCCGGCGCACATGTGCGCGCATTGAAGCCCTGATAAAAGAATATGGCGTGGAGAAGATCGTCCTGGGCTTCCCAAAGCACATGAACAACGATATAGGGGAACGTGCAGAGAAGACGCTTGAATTCCGCGATATGCTGACGAGGCGGACCGGTCTCGAAGTCATTATGTGGGATGAGCGGCTTACTACCGTGGAAGCAGAGCGCACACTGATCGAGAGCAGCGTGCGGCGTGAGGACCGAAAGAAATATATCGATAAGATCGCAGCGGTGTTTATCCTGCAGGGATATCTGGATTCCCTGTACATCGGCAGTAACACTGCGGATACCGGCTGCTGACGGACAGATAAGGGGATATTCATATGGAAAAAGTCAGATTTACTTTTGGAGACGGAAGCGGGGAGGAAGAATTCTTTGTACTTGAGGAGACAAAGATAAACGGATCGTCGTACATACTGGTCACAGATTCTCAGGAAGATGATGCGGAGTGCCTGATCTTAAGAGAAGAAGGCGGACCGCAGGAAGGCGACAGTATCTACGAGATCGTGGAAGATGAGACAGAACTTCTGGCAGTGTCAAAAGTTTTTGAAGAACTGCTGGAAGATGTTGATATTGAAATGTAAGATCCGTCTGAAGCCGACGGGCGGAAACGGATGTTTACAATAGATTTTTACTGCGGGGGACGTAACACTGATGGAACGGAAAGAAGTTCAGGAACTGCTGAAAAACAGGTTGAAGAAAAAAGGGCTTAAAGTCACTCGACAGAGGCTCCTTGTTTTGTCAGTGCTCGAGGAGAACAGCGGCAGGCATATGACTGCGGAGGATATTTATGAGCTCGTGTCGGCAGATTATCCGGATATCGGACTTGCCACCGTATACAGGGCACTGCAGCTTCTCTGGGAAATGCAGCTCGTGGACAGGATCAGTTTTGATGACGGATGCGTGCGTTATGAGATCGGGCATCTCTTTCAGGGAGAGGCAAAGCATAACCACCATCACCTCATATGCAGGAGATGTAATAAGGTGATCCCCTTTGGTGATGACCTGCTCGATGATCTGGAGCATCACATTGAGGAAGAGACCGGATTTCATGTCCTGGATCACGAATTAAAATTCTTTGGTCTGTGCAGAGAGTGCATGAAAAAAGAAAAATGATCTGTTCAGGGAAGCAGCCCGTATGACTGCTGTTCTTTTTATGCCCGGAAGTAAAGAGGAAGTTACATATAAAAAATGGAGGTGCTTAAGAATTTGAAAAAACAGAATAACGGAAAACTGCGCATCATACCACTGGGCGGACTGGAACAGATCGGTATGAACATTACGGCATTCGAGTACGACGACAGTATCGTTGTCGTGGACTGCGGACTTGCCTTTCCGGAGGATGACATGCTGGGGATCGACCTTGTGATACCGGATGTCACATATCTGAAGGACAATATATCTAAGGTGAAGGGATTTGTCATCACACATGGGCATGAGGACCATATCGGTGCCCTGCCATATGTGCTCAAGGATATCAATATCCCGATCTATACTACAAAGCTGACCATGGGCATCATAGAGAACAAGCTGAAGGAGCACAACCTCCTCAGGAGTACTAAGCGAAAAGTGGTGCGCCACGGACAGTCCATCAATCTCGGAAAATTCCGGATCGAATTTATCAAGACGAACCACAGCATCCAGGATGCATCCGCACTGGCGATCTATTCACCGGCGGGAGTAGTGGTGCATACGGGAGATTTCAAGGTGGATTATACACCGGTATTCGGAGATGCCATCGACCTTCAGCGTTTTGCTGAGATCGGAAAGAAAGGCGTTCTGGCGCTGATGTCAGACAGTACGAATGCGGAGAGAAAGGGATTTACCCAGTCCGAGAGGACCGTTGGTATCACTTTTGACCATATCTTTGCAGAGCATCAGAACACCCGGCTGATCATTGCCACGTTTGCGTCAAACGTGGACCGTGTGCAGCAGATCATCAATTCGGCATACAAATACGGGAGAAAGGTCGTTGTGGAAGGCCGGAGCATGGTAAATATCATCTCCACTGCCTCTGAACTGGGATATCTGAACGTGCCGGACAAGACACTGATCGAGATCGATGAGATGAAGAATTATCCGCCGGAGAAGATGGTCCTGATCACCACAGGGAGCCAGGGAGAATCCATGGCAGCACTGTCCAGGATGGCTGCCGGCGTACACCGAAAGGTGACGATCCAGCCTAACGATACGATCATTTTAAGTTCCAACCCGATCCCGGGAAATGAGAAGTCCGTTTCACGCATCATCAATGAACTGTCAGCTCAAGGGGCAGAGGTCATCTTCCAGGATGCCCATGTCTCGGGACATGCCTGCCAGGAAGAACTGAAACTGATCTATTCACTCCTGAAGCCGAAGTATGCGATCCCGGTTCATGGAGAATACCGTCATCTGAAGGCAAATGCAGGGGTGGCAAGATCCTTGGGGATCCCTAAGGAGAATATCTTTATCATCCAGTCCGGGGATGTACTGGAACTGGATTCTGAGTCCTGCAGGGTCGTGGATAAAGTCCATACCGGTGCGATCCTGGTAGACGGCCTGGGCGTGGGCGATGTTGGGAACATCGTGCTCCGGGACAGACAGCATCTGGCAGAAGATGGT
The DNA here is from genome assembly GCA_019119205.1 of Candidatus Mediterraneibacter intestinavium. Lineage (GTDB taxonomy): Bacteria > Bacillota > Clostridia > Lachnospirales > Lachnospiraceae > Mediterraneibacter > Mediterraneibacter intestinavium. Next base: position 1,525 of record DWXK01000052.1, on the reverse strand, counting down.
ATCATCATCGTTGTACTCACTCTGGAGCGTCGGACCAACCGGCTCCTTGCGGGACCGGATATCGTTTCCCGCGGATTCGTGTATGTCAGAGAGTCTGAGCAGCTTATGGATGAGGCGAGGAGAGCCGTGTCTGACGCACTTGACAAATGTCTCTCCGGACGGCATACGGACTGGAACCGGATCAAACTTGTGATCCGCGATGCGATGAATGATTTTATATGGAAGAAAACAAAGAGGAAACCTATGGTCATTCCGATCATTATGGATGTGGATGTGTAGCAGATGATAGTAGATGAACGCATTGTTACATTCATCAACTCCCTTGATACAGAGAACAGCAGAATACTGGAAGACATTGAGAAGGAAGCACTCTCTGCGGATGTTCCCATCATCCGCAGAGAGATGCAGAGTTTTCTCAAGGTGCTTCTCCTGATGCAAAAACCTGCGCGCATCCTGGAAGTCGGGACTGCCGTAGGTTTCTCTGCGCTGTTGATGAGTGAATACGCACCGGAAGGGTGCAGGATAACGACGATAGAAAACTATGAGAAGCGGATACCGATCGCACGTGAAAATTTTAAGCGGGCGGGGAAAGAAGAAGAGATCACTCTGATCGAGGGAGATGCGGCGGATGTGCTCAGAGACCTTGAGGGAGAGTTCGACCTGATCTTTATGGATGCGGCAAAGGGGCAGTATATCCATTACCTTCCTGATGTGATGCGCCTTCTCGCAGAAGGAGGGTGCCTTGTCTCGGATAATGTGATGCAGGATGGGGACGTGATCGAGTCAAGGTTTGCCGTAGAGCGGCGGAACCGGACGATCCATGCCCGCATGAGAGAGTATCTTTATGAACTCAAGCACAGAAACGACCTGGTGACATCCATACTCCCGCTGGGAGACGGAGTGGCAGTGAGCGTGAAGAAAGGAATAAAATGATGAAGAGACGTCCAGAATTACTGATCCCGGCAAGCAGTCTTGAAGTGCTGAAGACAGCAGTCAACTTCGGGGCGGATGCCGTCTATATCGGCGGGGAGGCATTCGGGCTGAGGGCAAAGGCAAAGAATTTCTCCATGGAAGATATGAGGGAAGGGATCGAATTTGCCCGCGCACACGGAGTTAAGGTTCATGTGACAGCAAATATCCTTGCCCACAACAGTGACCTGGAAGGGGTCAGAGAGTATTTTGAAGAGCTCAGAGAACTGAAGCCGGATGCCCTGATCATCGCAGATCCCGGTGTGTTTGATATCGCAAAAGAGGTGTGCCCTGAGATCGACAGGCACATCAGTACACAGGCAAACAACACGAATTACGGCACTTATAATTTCTGGTACCGCCAGGGGGCAAAAAGGGTGGTCTCAGCCAGGGAACTTTCCCTGAAGGAGATCCGGGAACTGCGTTCTCATATCCCGGAAGATCTTGAGATCGAGACGTTTATCCACGGGGCGATGTGTATCTCCTACTCCGGAAGATGCCTTCTGAGTAATTATTTTACCGGGCGGGATGCTAACCGTGGGGCATGCACCCACCC